>SDWL01000040.1 GCA_004195315.1 Lutibacter sp. | reverse complement strand
AACTTAACAATGGCTAATAAATCAGAGGTAGGCATAAATCTTTTTTTAAAAACAAAGTTCTATTATTTTAAACTACTCCACAACTTTTTGTGTTGAGCCGTTTTGTTATCATAGTAAAATAGCAATATTTTAATTATAACTATTAACAGCCAAACTCTTTATTTTATCACAAATTTATGTAATAAAAACTGTGTTTATTTTAAATGAAGAGTACTAAGCCATTTAATACTTATTACTTTCAAATATACGAAACTTACTTTACTGATTTAAAGTTTATTATAAAAAACTATAGATTTTGGAAAGTTTTACTGAATTCTGATACTTTATCCCAATTGGTATATTCTATCTCAACCGTTTTATCTGTAGGTCCTTTGGTCATCCACATAATAAACTGAATCATAATTCTATCAAAATAAGGGTATTTTTTATAGTCTAATTTTCCTGCAAAAACTTCTACTAATGTAGGTTTCCAATTGATAGTTTTAAAAAATTTGACTACATAAGGATTTGTAGTTGGTGTATTTTTTTCTGGTTTTCTGGCTACTAAATTAACTGAGAAAAACGCTGTTTTTATAGTGTCAAGTTGCGGTTTATTAGCGTTTATAAATTCAATTATTTTTTTATGATGCACTCCATATCTAATACTTGAACCTACGATAAGTTTATCAAAATTTGTTATTTCTCCTCTAAATTCATCTACTGAATATAACTCAACAACATTATTATTTTGAAGTAATTCTTCTTTAATTTTAGTGCAAATTTTTAATGTTTGTCCATCTACGGTTGCGTAAATTATTCCAATTTTCATAATACTAATTTTAATTTAAGGTTTAAGTATTTCTTCTGAAAGCTATTTTAAACACTTTCAAATTTACTAAACTAAGCAAAGTTTTTGTATGATATATGTCAATAGTAAAAAAACTATTATTTAGGTTTTGTGCAGCTTTAATTCACTTCTTTAGGTTATAGATTTCCTTTTATAAGAACTAATTATAATGAGATTGCCACGTTTTTAACTGTTTTGAGTGACCGTTGAAAGGCTTGCAATAACTGTATCTAGCTACCTCATAGTTTAGAAATTGAGGTTTAGCAACTATTCTTATATAAAAAAAGAATAGCGCTTTTAAACCTTTTTCACCTTCTTTAAGTTCAAATTCAACTACATCACTCTCTATCACTTTATCAATTAAGCCAAAGATGCGCATAAAATAGTCTGTTTTGGAACTTTCTTCTGTTATAAATTCAAAACCTTTAGATTCGTTAAAAAAATTTACTGTGCCTTTTTTCATTATTGTAAATATATATTAAAACACATATATAGTTATATTTCAAATTCCTTCGAGTTATTTTAAAAAAATATTTAGGATATTAAATAAAACTTAAAACAATTGTTAATCTAATAGTTCTGTTAATTTTTTTATTACTTTCTTAGGGTTTTTGTTCTCGTACAAAATGGCATAAACAGCATCAATAATTGGTGTATTAGCCTTGTTTTTTTCATTTAATAAATAAGCACTTTTTGAGGCATAATAGCCTTCTGCAATCATACTCATTTCCATTTGAGCACTTTTTACGGTATAACCTTTACCAATCATATTTCCAAACATTCTGTTTCTACTAAAAACAGAATATCCTGTGACTAATAAATCACCTAAATAAGCTGAATTATTAATATTTCGTTTCATTTTATGAACTTTTTTAATAAAACGTTTCATTTCACGAATAGAATTGGACATTAATACAGACTGAAAATTATCTCCATATCCCAATCCGTGTGCAATACCAGCTGCTATTGCATAAATATTTTTTAACATTGCTGCATATTCTGCACCAATAATATCATCAGATGTTTTTGTTCTTATGTAATTACTAGCAAGGCATTTACTTACCAATCTTGCTTTTTTTGAATCACTACAAGCAATTGTTAAATACGATAAACGCTCCATGGCAACTTCTTCAGCATGACAGGGTCCTGTAATAACACCAATATTTTCAAAAGGAATTTGATGCATTTCATGAAAATGTTCACCAACAATTAATCCAGTTTCTGGAACAATACCTTTTATAGCTGAAAACACAATTTTTGTAGAAAAATCTTCGGTTATTTTATCTAATTCTGCTTTTACAAACGCTGAAGGAATGGCAAAAATTAATATATCAGCATACGCAACTAATTCATTAATATTACTAGATAAATACAGTTTCTCTATATCAAATTCAGCAGAACTTAAGTAATTTGGATTGTGTTCGTTTATTTTTATATAATCTACAGAACTTTGATTCCTAATATACCAGCCAACTTCATCTAAGTTTTCACACAACATTTTTACGATGGCTGTTGCCCAGCTTCCGCTGCCAAAAACAGCAATCTTCGGTAATTTACGCATTTATTAAGTATTTTAGATTTCAAAAGTAAACAAACTAAAACTAAGACCAAAACTTAAAACTTAACAATTATTGAAACAAAAACAATCGTTATTCTCAGATTTGATTTTAGCAAATAAACAGAAAAACTTTTGTACTTTTAAACTTTTAACTTTTGTACTTTTAACTCAAATTGAGCACACTTAAACGATTTTTCAAAGACACTATTATTTACGGAATTGCAGCCGTTTTACCACGTGTAATTAACTTTTTATTAGTTCGCGTGCATACTGATGCTTTACCAACTGATAATTACGCTGAAAACACCAATTTTTATATTTGGGCGGCATTATTTTCAGTTTTATTAACCTTTGGAATGGAAACTGCATTTTTTAGGTTTTATAAAGCTGAAGAAAAAAAAGATGCTTTGGTTTCAACTGCTTTTATAAGTGTATTTGCTTCAGCAGCACTTTTTATAATTTTAGCGTTTACTTTTTCTGACTTTTTTACAACCATTTTTGATTTTGGAGGAAATCCCCTCCAACTAAAATTATTGATTGGAATTTTAGCAATTGATACATTGGCGGTAATTCCATTTGCTTATTTACGAGCTTCAAACCGACCTATAAAATACACAACTATTAAATTAATTAATGTTGGAATAATTGTAAGTATAAATTTGCTGTTTTTAAAATTTATTCCTGAATTTAAAGAAAGTGGAAAAGACATTCCAAGCTTCTTAAATACCATTTTTAATAGTACGGCAATTGTTAATTTTATATTTATAGCTAATATTATTGGTAGTGCTATTGTGCTGCTGTTTTTAGTGCCATATTTATTGAAATTTAAATGGAGTTTTAATACTATATTATTCAAAAAAATGTTGTCGTATTCCTGGCCAATTGCCGTTGCTGGAATTGCGTATGTTATTAATGAAAATTTAGATAAATATTTAATTGGTCAATTTATTGATAAAAATGCTATGGGAATTTATGCCGCATGCTATAAGTTGGCAATTTTCATGAATTTATACATAATGGCTTTTCGCTTGGGTGCCGAACCTTTCTTTTTTAATCATTCAGATCATAAAGACGCAAAAGAAACCTACGCTAGAATTCTAAATTATTTTATAATTGTTGGTTCGTTGGTTTTTGTTGGAATTGTTGTTTTTATTGATGTTTTGAAACAATTATTTATCAATCAACAATATTGGGAAGCTATTGTTATTGTGCCAATTGTGTTATTAGCTAATTTATTTTTAGGCGTTTATCACAATTTAGCCATTTGGTATAAACTAACCGATAAAACACGTTATGCTATGTTATTTTCTATAATTGGAGCAGTAATTACCATTATTATTAACGTTGCTTTAATTCCTGTATTCGGGTTTATTGCTTCAGCATGGGCAACTTTGTTCGCTTATGGAACTATGATGGTACTTTCATATTTTATTGGAAAAAAACACTATCCGGTTCCTTATAATTTAAAAAAATCTGGAAGTTATTTAATAGCATCTATGGTAATTTCATTTGTATCGTTTACCTATTTTAGAGAGAACTATTTCATTTCTATTGGATTGGTTTTAGCCTTCGGAATACTTATTTTTTGGAATGAAAAAAAGGAGTTATTAGCAATCATAAAACGATAAAAAATGAAACATTTCACTTGTCTTTTTATAATTAGTTATTTGATAACTTCTGGGCTATTTTCTCAAAATACCAATGAAAAAAAATCAACAGCTTCTGAAAATGTTTCAATTATAGAAAAAGAATTTTTAATCACAGAACTTAACAATATCAGTCATAAAATTTGGGTGTATTTACCGCCAAATTATACTGAAACTTCAAAAAAGTATCCTGTGATTTATATGCATGATGGTCAAAATTTATTTGACAATGCTACTTCATATATTGGTGAATGGGAAGTTGATGAAACTTTAAACGAACTCTTCAATAAAACGGGAAAAGGTTTTATAGTTGTTGGAATTGAAAATGGAGGAAATGAACGAACTAACAAATACACACCTTGGAAAAATGAAAAATATGGAGGTGGAAAAGGTGCAATTTATATAGATTTTATTGTGAATACACTAAAACCTTATATTGATGCAACTTACAGAACAAAACCACAACAAAAACATACTGGTTTAATTGGAAGCTCTCTTGGTGGTTTGATTTCTTATTATGGTGGATTAAAATATCCTGAAACTTTTGGAAAAACAGGTGCTTTATCTACTTCGTTTTGGTTTTCAAATAAAGTTGAAGAATTTACCTCAGCATATGGAAATACTAAAAAAGTAAAATTATTTTTATTAGTAGGCGAAAAAGAAGGTGATGATATGGTTTCAGGAACTAAAAAAACTAAAAAATTATTACTTGAAACAGGTTTTAAATCTAAGAACATAAAATCAAAAATAAACCCAGAAGGAAATCACAATGAAGCTTTTTGGAAAAGTGAATTTTTAGAAGTTGTGAAATGGTTGTACAACATAAAATAATGTTAATATGAAAACTATTGATAAACCAATTATTGTAGAAGAAACTTTTAATGTAACTATTGAAACTGTTTGGAAAGCTATTACCAATATTGATGAAATGAAATGTTGGTTTTTTGAAAATATCCCAGATTTTAAACCTGAGGTTGGATTTAAAACTCAGTTTAATGTGCAATCTGAAGATAGGAATTTTTTACATTTATGGACGGTTACTGAAGTTGAACTTTTTAAAAAAATTGTTACAAATTGGAAATATGAAGAGTATTCAGGAGATTCATTTGTGTATTTTGAATTGTTTGAAGAAAATAACTATACAAAACTACGTGTTTCAACCGTAGTCACTGAAAATTTCCCTGATAATATTCCAGAATTTAAATCTGAAAGTTGTAGAGAAGGTTGGAATTATTTTATTAAAGACAGACTTAAAAACTATATTGAAACTAGTAATAAATAAAATTATTGGGTACAATTATTAAAAACGTCAGTTCTATTATTTTTTGAGCAATGAAATGAAACTAAAAATGTATCGAGAGCATTTTTTAACGCTAATTTTTCTATTCTCGATACAATTTTCTATTGAAAATTACTCGAACTGACGAAAAATCTGAATTAAAAACGAATTACACCAAACGGTTAATAAAAAAACTATTAAAACTATTATGAAAGTACAAATCATCAATAAATCAAAACACGAATTACCAAACTATGAAACCATAGCATCAGCCGGAATGGATTTACGTGCAAATATTTCAGAAGCAATTACATTAAAGCCTTTAGAACGTGCTGTTGTTAAAACTGGATTGTTTATTGCGTTGCCCGTGGGAACTGAAGCACAGGTACGTCCGCGTAGCGGACTCGCAGCCAAAAATGGAATAACAGTGTTAAATTCTCCAGGAACTGTAGATGCCGATTATAGAGGTGAAATTGGTGTAATATTAGTCAACTTATCAAATAATGATTTTGTGATAAATGATGGTGAACGCGTTGCTCAATTAGTGATTGCAAAACACGAACGTGCAGACTGGGATATTGTTGAAGTTTTAAATGAAACTGAGCGTGGTGCTGGTGGATTTGGAAGTACGGGAGTTTAAAAATAAAATAGGGCTTGAAATATTTTAAAATATGGAAATAGTTATCATATCATTAACCGCATTTCTAGCTTCAATTCTAACATTTTTTTCGGGTTTTGGATTAGGAACCATATTAACTCCCGTATTTATGCTCTTTTTCCCTGTGGAATTAGCCATAGGTTTAACTGGAGTTGTACATTTTTTTAACAATGTATTTAAAGTTTTTTTAGTTGGTAAAAATGCCGACAAAACAGTTTTAATAAAATTTGGTGTTCCTGCAGTTATTGCAGCTTTTATTGGCGCTTGGTTATTATTTCAAATTCCTGATTCCCAACCATTATTTACCTATGAAATGATGGCTAAAACTTTTGAAGTTTATCCTGTTAAATTTATCATTTCAATATTACTTATCATTTTTGCAAGTATGGATTTAATTCCATATTTCAATACTTTAAAATTTGGAAAAGAAAAATTACCTTTTGGAGGTTTTTTAAGTGGTTTTTTTGGCGGACTCTCAGGAAATCAAGGAGCATTAAGAACCGCATTTCTTATTAAAGCTGGACTTTCAAAAGAAGCTTTTATTGGCACAGCTGTAATTGTTTCTATTTTTGTTGATTTTACTAGACTAAGTGTTTACGCCTCTAAATTTGCGAAATCTGGACTTACTGATAATTTGACATTAGTAATTTGTGCAACATTAGCGGCAATAACAGGCGCTTATTTTGGAAATAAGTTATTAAAGAAAGTAACACTTAAATTTTTACAAATTTTTGTAGCTATTATGTTAATATTTATTTCAATAGCCTTAGGCGCTGGATTTATTTAAATTAATGAAAGTTCTTAATTTCCAGAAAAACTTCTTTGTTTTGTTTTAGTGATGAAAAATGCTCGAAAAAAACTATTGTTTTATTTATTTTGGCTTCAATTAAGTAATAATTTCCTTTAAAATATGATGAAATTACTATCGCTTTTATAGTTGACTTTTTTGAAAGTTTAATCTCGTTTGGATAAGCTAAAATTGTTTTTTTGGTTATAGATTTAGCATCTAATTCACTTAACGAAATTTCATTTATTTCATTAAAAAAAGAAGCTATATAAGCACTTTGAGGATTATTATATAATTTTTCAGGAGTGTTTATAGCTATTAATTCACCGTCTTTAATCACTAAAATTTCATCTGCAAAAGAAAGCGCGTCAGTTGTATCATGTGTTGCTACAATACATGTAATTTTTTTAGATTTTAAATACTTAAAAAGACTTCTTCTTAACTTATTTTTTCTAAAATTATCTATGTGACTAAAGGGTTCATCTAACAATAAAATTGCTGGTTCATTAGCAATTACTTTCGCTATGGCAACGCGTTGTTTTTGACCTCCACTTAAGTTTTTAACTTTCGTTTTTAAAAAGTCTGACATATCAACAACTTCCAATAATTCTTGGATACGTTGTTGTTTATTTGGATCTAAACTTGAAATATTTTTACCAATATTCTCTTCAACAGTAATGTAGGGCATTAAGTCAAAATCCTGAGGAAGATATTTCATAAATTCTTCACCAGGAATTAGGTGAAATTTAGGACCTAATAACTTTTCGTTATTCCAATAAACTGTACCTTTTTCAATATGAAGTAAGCCATAAATAATTTCTAAAAGTGTACTTTTCCCACATCCACTTTCTCCAACAATAGCAATATAATCACCTTTTTTAACATTAAAACTAATGTTTTTAAGTACTTCTTTTGAAGTATAACCAAATGATATGTTCTCTATTTGTAGCATACATAAAAAACCACCATAGCGAGTAAAAGAGATAAAAGATTTACTCTGGCCGCAATGATGGTTTTATTAACATTATTTTAAAAGAAATTACTATTCTTTTGAATTAAGCGCTTCTTTAATTTTTCCTTCTAATTCTTCTGCTAAATCTGGATTGTCTTTAATTAATGCTTTCACAGCATCACGTCCTTGTCCTAATTTAGTTTCGCCGTAGCTAAACCATGAGCCACTTTTCTTCACAATTCCAAATTCAACACCTAAATCTAATATTTCACCTGTTTTAGAAATACCTAAACCATACATAATATCAAATTCTGCAATTGTAAAAGGTGGAGCAACTTTGTTTTTTACCACTTTAACTTTGGTACTATTACCTATAACTTTTTCACCATCTTTAATTTGTGTTCTTCTTCTAATATCTAAACGAACAGATGCATAAAACTTTAATGCATTACCACCTGTTGTTGTTTCAGGATTTCCAAACATAACACCAATTTTTTCACGTAACTGATTGATAAATATCACTGTACAGTTTGTTTTGTGAATTGTACCTGTTAATTTACGAAGTGCCTGCGACATTAAACGCGCGTGTAATCCCATTTTAGAATCACCCATTTCACCTTCAATTTCACTTTTTGGTGTTAATGCTGCAACAGAGTCAATTACAATAATATCAATTGCGCCAGAACTAATTAAATTATCTGCAATTTCTAAAGCTTGTTCACCATAATCTGGTTGAGAAATTATTAAATTATCAATATCTATTCCTAAATTTTGAGCATAAAAACGATCAAAAGCGTGTTCTGCATCTATAAAAGCTGCTATTCCACCTGCTTTTTGAGCTTCTGCAATTGCGTGTAATGCTAATGTTGTTTTACCTGAAGATTCTGGCCCATAAATTTCAATTACTCTACCACGTGGATAACCACCAACTCCTAAAGCGATATCTAATCCTAAAGATCCTGATGAAATTGCTTCTATATCAGATATAGCTACATCGCCCATTTTCATTACAGCACCTTTCCCATATGTTTTGTCTAATTTATCTAATGTAAGTTGTAATGCTTTTAATTTTGCAACTTTTTCCTTGTCTTCTGCCATAATCTGATTTAAAATGTGTTAAAATAGTTTAAGGCTAAAATATAAAAAAGTATTGAGTATATTTAGACTCTTTACAAATAATATTAACAGTTTTTAGAATGAAAAAAAAATCAATTATAACATTAATTACCATCTTTATTTTAAGTCAGTTAAATGCTCAAAACGATGTGAAATCAGCTTTTTTATTGAAGTGGGAAAATTCTAAAAATTATCTTCTAGAAATTACAAAAATAATGCCTGAATATACTTACAATTATAAACCTACTGAGCGACAAATGAGTTTTAAAGAGCAATTACTTCATATTAGAGAAAATATGGTTTGGCTGAGTGAAAGCTACTTTGTTGATGCTAGTTTTGTAAAATCAGAAAAAGTAATTCCACAAACTAAAGAAGCTATCATAAATGAATTAGAAATTGCTTTTAATAAGGTATCTGAGATTATTAAAAATGTTCCTTTAGAAAATTTAAAAATAGAAGTTGATTTTTTTGCTGGTTCAAAAAGTAAATTACAAATTTTAAACTTATTACAAGACCATGTTACACACCATAGAGGACAATTAATTGTATATTTGAATTTAAATAATATTGAGCCACCAAAATATAGTGGCTGGTAAACTAATAACTTTTTACAATGAAAAAATCATCTTTATTAGAAAATTTAACTTACAACGAAAACAAAGTTTCAATTTCGGTTCTACATGAAACTGAAACTACCAAAGAAATTAGAGTAGTAATGAAGGAAAATCAAGTTATGAAAGAGCATAAAACTTCTTTTCCTATAACTGTGGAAATTTTTGAAGGAGCTATTGATTTTGGTGTAAATGGTATAATTTATAACTTAGTAAAAGGAGATATAGTTTCATTAGAAGCTAGTGTTCCTCATGATTTAGTTGCTAAACAAGATAGTATTGTTAGGTTAACACTATCTAAATTAGACACTGTTGATCGGGTTATTAAGGTTACTGAATCATAGAGTAAACCGCTAAACAGGTTAAGTTTAACCTACTTTTAATTATACTAACTTATTTATTTGAGCATATTGAAGTAAAATTACGGTTTTAGCATCGTTAATTTCACCCGTGAAAATCTTGTTGAATGCTTCATTAAAATTTAGTTCTAATACTTCAATTTCTTCAGTTTCATTTTCTAAACCTCCACCTTCACTAATTTTCATAGTATTATTAACTTCTGCAATAAAATAATGTATTATTTCTGTAACAGCACCAGGTGAAGAATAAAGTTCAAATACTTTTTTAGGATTTTGAATTTTATAACCAGTTTCTTCTTCAGCTTCGTTTATAATACATGTTAAAGAATCATTTTTATCTAATAAACCCGCACAAACTTCTAACATCATACCATCGGTATTTTCATTTAAATACGTTGGCATTCTAAATTGTTTGGTAAGAATTACCGTTTTTTTAATTGGATTGTATAATAAAATTGCTGCTCCATCTCCTCTATTATAACTCTCTCTATTTTGG
>SDWL01000039.1 GCA_004195315.1 Lutibacter sp. | reverse complement strand
AGATGTGTATAAGAGACAGCAGTAATAATAAATGATCTATGGTTGTATTCAATTTTAACCTCATCTAAAGCAGAATAAAAAAGACGTACTTGTTCATTCACCAGCTCAATATCTACACGAGAATAAAATACTTTATTGTCTATGATCTTTTTTTTTCCTGCCCAACACAACACAAATTGTTCATTAAAAACTTTATACTTCGGGTGGTAATCTGGTTTGTGCCTATTCATAAAATCAAAAACACCATCCAACGTTAATTCAATATTGTTACTGGCATTTATTTCAATGGCTTCAACAATTGCTTGATTGGTATTTTTTACTTCAAATTTTCCTAAAGTAGACATTGAATTACTTCCTCTTCTAAAAAAAATTCTTCCTTTTACATATTTCCAAATTGGTTTACTTAAAAATGTAACTTTATTATTAGGTTGAATAGTAACTAAACCTAAAACTTTATGTCTTGGTAATCTTGGAAAAGGAATGTTTTCATATTGAATTTGCGGTGGATTTTCAAAATAGGAGTTTACTAAATTTTGAATTTTACTATCATCAAAAAAATCTACACCTTCAATTTTATTTGTTTCATCTTCAACACCAATTACGATGTATGAATTATTATTAGGATTTGAATTTGATAATGCACAAACGTGTTTTAAAAATTTAGCTTTCCCTTCATTTGTATCCAATGATATTTTTTGCTTCTTATCATAAAAGCTATTTTCATCATTATGAGCTAGTAAGTTCTTTATTAACAGACGTTTATTAATCATTCCTTTTATTTCTGAAATTATTTTACTAACTTTGTTAATCAATTATAACCGTTTCCACCCCTGCAGATTTTTTACTCATTCATTCATTAAACTTTAAAATTATGAAAATTAAAAGTTTTTATCTAGCAGTAATATATATTATTTCATTTTTATTTATCCAAAGTTGCAATACTAATGAAATAAAAGATTCTAATAATTCTACATCTTCAAATATTCAATTGAAACTAGTGGATGGACCTGATGATACTTACCTTGAAGTATGGGTAGATATTATTGATGTTCAATACAACAGAAATGATGATGAATTTGGATGGACTAGTTTTGATGGTTTTCCTGCTGAAGAAGGTAGCATTGTAATTGATTTACTAACACTTACAGCTGGTTCTTCACATATTTTAACAGATCAAGAAATTGAATCTGGTATGTTAAGTAAAGTAAGATTAGTTTTGGGTGGAAACAACTCAATTGTTATAGAAGGTTTAGAAGAGCCTATCCCTTTAAAGACACCAAGTGCACAACAATCTGGATTAAAACTTCATTTAGATACTGAATTAGTTGCTGGTTATTCTTATACATTTATTCTAGATTGGGATGTTCAAAAATCTATTATAAAAGCAGGAAATTCGGGTATATATAACTTAAAACCAGTTATTAGGGTTGTGGCTGAAGCAAATTCAGGAACTATTTTAGGAAGAATTGCTGATATTGAAGAAACAGAAGAAAATGCTATGCCTTTAGAAGCATTAGTAACTGTTTATGATGCTTCTGATGATACTTTTGCAAATCCCGGACCATCAACTACTTCTAACAATGAAGGATTGTTTATGATTCAAGGAATTCCCGAAGGAAGTTATGTGTTGCGAATTGAAAAAGAAATATACGATATATCTGATTCTGATATTATAACAGTTGTAAATGGTCAAGATTCTGATGTTGGAACATTCTTTTTAACAAAAAGCACAGGAGGTATTATTGGAAGAGTTAAAGATTTAACAGAAACAGATACAGAAGCTAAACCAATTACTGGCGCAACAGTTGCAGTGTATAGTGTTATAGATAGTGTTGAAACATTTATTATCAATACAACAACTGATGATAATGGTGATTTTAATATCCTAGATTTACTTCCAGGTGATTATATTTTAAAAGTTACTATGGAAGGCTATGATGAAATTTCATCTGGAACCATTTTAGTAGAAGTTAATATGGACACATCTGCAGGAACTATTTTAATGACCTTATCTCCAGTTTAGAAAAAGATTTGGTAAAATATTAAACCCCTTTTTTAAATATAGTTGGAGAAGCCTGTGATGTTGAGTATACAATTAAATCTTCAATATTTACGTGATAAGGCCTTGTTACTACAAAATAAATGATATCAGCAATGTCTTCAGCTTGCAATGCTTTAAATCCTTTATATACATTTTTAGCTTTATCTGTATCACCTTTAAAACGAACTTCTGAAAATTCGGTTTCTACAGCTCCGGGATGAATAGCAGATACTCTAATGTTGTGTTTATTTAAATCTATTCGCATAGCTTTGTTTAGGGCGTTTACCGCGTACTTAGATGCGCAATATACATTTCCATTCGGATATACTTCTTTGCCGGCAATAGAGCCAATATTTACTACAAATCCCTCGTTTCTTACCACCATTTTAGGCAATATAGCTTTTGAAACATACAATAATCCTTTTACATTAATGTCTATCATTGCATCCCAATCGTCTAAATTTCCATCTTGAATAGAGTTTAAACCATGAGCATTCCCTGCATTATTTATTAAAATATCTATTTTTTGAAATTCCTTTGGAAGTGATTCAATAGCGTTAAAAACTTCCTCTTTTTTACTTACATCAAATTGTAAGGTTGTTACATCTGTTAATTTACTTAGTTCTTCTTTTAATTGAATTAATCTTTCATTTCGTCTTCCACAAAGAATTAATCTAATGTTATTTTTTGCAAAAAGTTGTGCGGTTGCTTTCCCTATTCCTGAAGTAGCTCCCGTAATAAAAGCTGTTTTTTGAATCATGTTTCTTGTTTATTAAAAAATAAAGATACAAAAAAACCACTCCTTGGCAGGAGTGGTTTTAATTCAGTTGGTTATAAAAATAACCAACTGAAAATCAACTAACCAAACTTTATTTTAAATTTCTTCTTATTTTCGTTTCTCTTACTACTTTAGTTCGTTTTCTGCCTTCATTCCTTACAGTTTCTTTCAACGAACTTGATTTTAAATATTGAATGTATCCTCTACCAGTAAATTCATACGTTGTTTCTGAGTCAATGTGATACAAACTAATCTTACTATCATTGATAACGGTTAACTCAAACTCTTCATTGCCCGATGAATCATAAGCTAATGTTAAAATTTTCAGATTGTCATATCCTTGAACATTCGCAACCGAATAACCACCTACATAATCCCAATATATATTATCAATATTTATGCCAACTTCATCTTGTGACGAGTAAAAAGTTGTAATATTTTCAGGTGTAAAACTTAAAAAATTCTCATAATCAAATTCATTTAATGCTCCTGTTGAACTTGTATATGTTTTTTCCCAAACATTATATTCTTGCAAAAAATATTCAATATTATCATAAAATATTTGATCATAGTCGAAATTATATTTTTGATAACCTTCTAAATAGTAACTTACATTATTATAATTGTCTTTTAATTTTAACCTTTCATTTGATAATTGAATAACATCAAAATCGTAATAACCATCTAAATCGTGATCAATTTCTAAAATTCCATTATACGTATCATAATATCCAATTTGAATTCCATATCCATTTCCTGAAGCTCCAATACCAACCAAATTATTATTTGCATACATTTTACCATTCATAAATGAAACTGTAAATGCTTTTGATAAAAAAGGAACATCTCCCGTACCAGTTGTATTATTATAATCTACATACCATAAATCATAAGCGGTAACCACATCTTCAAGGTTTCTATAATATGGGTCGTTAATATCGTCTATTACAACACTGCAAGACGTATATGATAATCCAATAAATAGTGTCGCAAAAAGTAATTTTAAAGTTCTCATAATCATTTATTTTATTGGTTACACTTCATCAATTCCAAAATCTGTGCCAAAAAATATTTATTTGCATATTACTAGTTTTCAAATTTTTAAAATTTAATATTTTGAATACAAAAATTAATGGGAATTATAGAGCTTGGAGGTATCGCTCATAAATTTTCGCCTGATTTATTATTAGTTGAAAACAGTTCTTTGGAAGCTGTAGTGTCAAGAAATATACAAAAAGCAGAAGCCTTTTATAAACAATATAAAACAACGTATTGATAAGGGTGAAATTGGGGAACTGAAATATATAAATGTAGATTTTTATTTTAAGGCAAATACACCTCACGATAAGGAATTAGGTAGTGGTTCCTTACTAGATATTGGGATTCATCTTGTTTTCTTAGCTTAAGTATTATTAGGTATTCCTACTAAAATAAATGCAAATGCGCACATTTATCATTCTGGTGCAGTTTCTCAATTAGCCTTGTTATTTAATTACAATAATGCTCAAGCAATATTATTTAGCAGCTTTAATTCAATTTCAAAAAGAGAAGCAAAAATCAGTGGCACTTTAGGTGAAATTAAGATTGATATACCTTGGAGTGAAACTGATTCTTTTTCTATGAAAATAAACAATGAAGTTGATAAATTTATTTCATTACCAAAACTTGGAAAAGGATACACGCATCACATTATGAAATGTAATACATGTTTGAAACAACACAAAATTGAAAGTGATACTTGGTCACATCAAAATAATTTAGATCTTATAAGCATATTAGATACTATTAACTTATAATGAAGATATTTTTTAATTAATATTTTACAGTTGATTTTATTTCTTTTACTTCATCAATTTTATAATAATAAGTTTTATTGTCCAATAAATAACTCACTACTGCTTCATTCTTTTTAACTGCAAAAGGAGTATTTAAAGATTTATTTAAAGGAGTGTTTCCATATTCATTTAAAGGATTTTTATGTAAAATATAATCCTTTTCAGGATTAGGAAGTGTAAAAACTCCTACAAAAGTTGGTGATTCTGTACTGATATCTTTTTTTAAGGAAGTTTTCTTATTTCTAAAAACAACAGAATCCAGTTGAATTTCAGTGTTGTTAATGGTAATAACAACTTTAATTCCCTTAACTCCTGGTTGACCACCAACCCATGTATTATAAGTTGCGTTTGTAACTTTAAAGGGGTGATTTCCTTGAGTTATTTCTTTAGATGCGCTACAAAATGAAAACGCTAACAATATGATTACCGCACTTAAAATGATTCCTAATTTATTCATAATTGAATTGTGTTTTTAAGAATATATACAAACTGTATACCAAACTACAAAAAAAAGAGCTTATCATAATTGATAAGCTCTTTTAAATTTATTTTATTATTTAGTGTTTCAGCCTAAGTAATTAAAACTTCTGCTTTAGAAAATTTGACATTCGCAATATCTACGCCTAATTATTCAATGCCTCAGCACCTCCAACAATTTCTAATATTTCATTAGTAATGGCAGCCTGACGTGCTTTATTATAAGTTAATAATAAATCATCACGTAATTCAGTTGCATTATCCGTTGCTTTATGCATTGCTGTCATACGAGCTCCATGTTCCGATGCAAATGAATCTCTAATAGCTTTATACAATTGTGTTTTTAAAGATTTTGGAATCAGTTCCAACACAATTTCTGCTTTTGTAGGCTCAAAAAGATAATCTGTATTTAGTTTTATATCGCCTTTTATTGGTTCAATAGGTAAAAACTGTTCAATGGTTTCAATTTGTGTTGCGGCATTTTTAAATCGGTTGTAAACCAATTCAACTCTATCATACTCTCCTTCAGCAAACAAACTCATTATTTTTTCAGCAATAACAGCAACATTGTCAAATGTTAAATCATCAAAAATACCATTATGATTTTCAATAACAGTGTAGTTTTTAGCTAAAATATCGTTTCCTTTTTTACCAATAGTTAAAATATCAACTTGCTTACCTTTATAATTATCTTCAATATTTTTAATAGATGCCTTAATCACATTTGAATTAAAACCACCGCACAAACCTCTATTTGAAGTGATTGCAACTAATAATACTTTTGAAACTTCTTTTTGCTCGGAATAAACACCACCTACTTCATCTTCTAAAGTTGCACTTAAACTTTGTAAAAGTTCTGTTAACTTATTAGCATACGGACGCATTTGAGTAATTGCATCTTGTGCTTTTTTCAACTTTGCAGCAGATACCATTTTCATAGCACTGGTAATTTGCATTGTTGATCCAATGGATGTAATTCTGTTACGTATTTCTTTTAAGTTTGCCATTTTAAATTTTATCTGTCATTCCGCACTTGATACGGAATCTTTTTAAACGAACTCCAAATTATGAGATTCCCGCTTTCGCTAGAATATCAATTTATATATTAAGCGTATTTTGCTGAAATTTCTTTAGCTACACTTGTTAAAATGTCAATAACTTCATCAGTTAATTTACCCGCTTTTAAAATATCTAAGGTATCTCTGTGTTTTACATTTAGATATTCAATATAATCTTTTTCGAATTCTTTTACTTTTTCAACAGGAACTGCTCTTAACAAGTTTTTAGAACCTGCATAAATAATTGCAATTTGATCTTCAACTTTAAACGGATCTGCTTCATTTTGTTTTAAAATCTCCACATTACGTTTTCCTTTTTCAATTACATTTAAAGTTGCAGCATCCAAATCTGAACCAAACTTAGCGAACGCTTCTAGTTCACGGTATTGTGCTTGATCTAATTTTAAAGTACCTGCTACTTTTTTCATTGATTTAATTTGAGCATTACCACCCACACGAGATACCGAAATACCAACGTTAATTGCAGGACGTACACCTGAGTTAAATAAATCAGATTCTAAGAAAATTTGTCCATCAGTAATTGAAATTACGTTTGTAGGAATATATGCTGATACATCTCCTGCTTGTGTTTCAATAATTGGTAAAGCTGTTAATGAACCTCCACCTTTTACTTTTCCAACTAAAGAAGCTGGCACATCATTCATTTGAGCAGCAATAATATCATTATTAATTACTTTTGAAGCACGTTCTAATAAACGAGAGTGTAAGTAGAAAACGTCACCTGGATAAGCCTCACGTCCTGGTGGACGACGTAATAACAATGAAATTTCACGATACGCAACTGCTTGTTTAGATAAATCATCATAAACAATTAAAGCAGGTCGACCTGTATCTCTAAAGTACTCTCCAATTGCAGCACCTCCCATTGGAGCATAAACTTGCATTGATGCTGGGTCAGAAGCATTAGCAGCAACAATTGTTGTATATGCCATAGCTCCTTTTTCTTCTAATAAATTTGCAATTCCAGCAACCGTAGATGCTTTTTGACCTATTGCAACGTATATACAATATACTGGTACTCCAGCATCGTAAAATTCTTTTTGATTGATAATAGTATCAATAGCAACTGTTGATTTCCCTGTTTGACGGTCACCAATAATAAGCTCACGTTGACCTCTACCAACAGGAATCATTGCATCAACAGCTTTTACACCTGTTTGTAATGGTTCAGTTACTGGCTGACGAAAAATTACACCTGGAGCTTTACGCTCTAAAGGCATTTCAAAAGTTTCTCCTTGAATTGGTCCTTTACCATCAATTGGTAAACCTAATGTATTTACAACACGTCCAACAATTCCTTCACCAACTTTTAATGAAGCAATTCTTTCCGTACGTTTTACGGTTGATCCTTCTGTGATTGATTTAGAATGACCTAATAAAACAACACCTACATTGTCTTCTTCTAAGTTTAATACAATTCCCTCTAATCCATCTTCAAACTCAACTAGCTCACCGTATTGAACATTAGATAAACCGTACACACGTGCTATACCATCACCTACTTGCAATACTGTTCCTACTTCGTCCAATGAAGCTGATGCTTCAAATCCTGCTAATTGTTGTTTTAAAATCGCTGAAACTTCAGCTGGTTTTATTGATGCCATTTTATATAATTTTTAAAACTAAAATCTTTATATATTACAATTTTGAAATAAAACTTTCGCTTTCAAATTGTCTTTTTAATCCTTGTAATTTATTTGCAATACTTGCATCATATTGAACATCTCCAATGCGTAATATAAATCCTCCTAAAATATCAGGATTTACATTATTTTCAATAGTTGCTTCTTTCCCTGTGATTTCTTTTACTTTACTTAAAACTAGTTTGTTTAAAGCTTCCGTTAAAGGAACTGCAGTAGTTACTTTCGCCACTTCTATTCCTTTTAATTTATCGAAAAGAACGGTGTATTTTTTTGCTACATCATTTAAAATTGATAATCTTTTATTATCAATTAATAAATCTATTAACCCTATTGTTAAACTTGTAACTTTAGAAGAAAATACTTCTTTTATAGCTACTTTTTTCAATTGAGATTTAATAATTGGGCTACTAAGCAACAATTGTAAATCTTTACTTTCTTCAATTGTATTTGTAATCAGTAACATGTCTTCGTTCACCTGAACTTCTTTTTGTTGTTCAAGTGCAAAACTTAGTATTGCTTTTGCATATCGTACTGCTGCTTTAGATCCGCTCATTTAAATTTAATTAACTAATAGTTACTTCTTTTAACAAATCTTCAACAAGTTTTGTTTGCTTGTTTATATCGGATAAATCACCTCTCACAACTTTTTCAGCAATACCAATTGATAATTCAGCTACTTGGTTTTTTAAATCAGTAATTGCAGCTTGTTTTTCAGACTGAATAGTTGCTTGTGCTTGTTCAATTATTTTAGTAGTTTGAACTTTAGCCTCTTCTCTGGCGTCTATAATTATGCTTTCTTTTATTTCGCGCGCTTCTTTTAAAAGAGTATCACGTTCTGCACGTGCTTCTTTTAAAATACGCTCATTATCAGCCGTTAAGTTTTGCATTTCTTTACGTGCATTTTCAGCTTCTTTTAAGGCTGTTCTAATGGTGTCTTCTCTTTCATTCACAGCACCTAAAATAGGTTTCCATGCAAATTTCTTTAGCAAGAGAAGCAATATTAAAAATATTATTGATGTCCAAAATACTAAACTTTCTGGTGCTACAAAGTTCATAACTTATATTGTTGTTTATTAAATTTTACTTTTTAAAAGTTAATCCTGCAACCAACCGTTGCAGGATTAAAACTTATTTTGATCAAAAATTACTTAGCAATTAACGCTACAACTACAGCGAATAAAGCTACACCTTCAATTAAGGCAGCGGCAATAATCATTGCAGTTTGAATTTTCGAAGCAGCTTCCGGCTGACGAGCAATTGCATCCATTGCCGATCCACCAATTTTTCCAATACCGATTCCTGCTCCAATAACAGCTAATCCAGCACCAATTCCAGCTAATACCATAGTTTCTAAAATTTATAATTAATAATTAAATAATTCATTTTAATGATGGTCTTCTACTGCTTGACCAATAAATAACGCCGATAAAAGCGTAAACACAAATGCTTGTAAAGCTGCAACTAGCAACTCCAACACATTCATAAATAACAAAAACACTGCTGAAACAGGTGCAATAGCTACTGTTTCAAATATAAATATTAACGAGACCAAACTTAAAATAATAATATGCCCTGCCGTTATATTAGCAAATAAACGTATCATTAATGCAAATGGTTTGGTAAGCATTCCTATAATTTCTATAGGAATCATAATTATATACAAAGGTTTTGGTATAGGAGGTGCAAATATATGAGCCCAATAATTTTTATTACCGTTAAAAATGGTAATTAAAAATGTAATTAAGGCTAAAACTCCTGTAAAAACTATATTTCCCGACATGTTTGCACTCCCTGGGAAAAATGGCACTAGGCCAATAAGGTTGTTTATCCATACAAAGAAGAAAATAGTTAATAGATATGGCATAAAGCGCGCATAATTTTTTTCTCCAATATTTGGTCTAGCAATATCATCACGTACAAAAATCACCAATGGTTCTAAAAACCTTGCTAAACCTTTAGGGATATCTTTACTATTTTTATAAGATCTACCTGCCGCAGAAAATACTAATAATAGTATTATTGAAGCAAGTATCATTGAAAATACGTTCTTGGTAATTGAAAAATCTAATGGGCGAATGATATTTGCAGGATATTGCTCTTCATTAAAAAAGGTTTCTGTTTCACCCTCTTTTAGTTGGTATATTTTTTCATGAAATGAAATAAATTTCAATCCTTTTTTTTCTACAATTACTTTACCATCATTGTTATGCTGGAATTCACTACTCATAAAAGTTACTATTCCTTTATCAGTATATAAAATAACTGGCAAAGGTAATGATATTGGTTTTCCATCCCAATATGTAATATGAAAGCTATGAGCGTCACTAATATGATGATTAATCATTGCTGTAACATCAAAATCCTGTCTCTTATACACATCT
>SDWL01000404.1 GCA_004195315.1 Lutibacter sp. | reverse complement strand
AACTCAGTGAAAATCAACTTATCTATGCAGCCAAAGATGCAGAGGTATTATTAAGACTTCGAAAGAAAATGATCGTTGAAATCAAGAGGAATAAACTAATAGAAATTGCAAGAGTTGAATTTGCATGTGTATACGCCATAGCTGATATTGAATACTCCGGTATTTATATATCTATGGAAAAATGGTTGAAACTAACATCAGTTGTTGAAAAAGAAAAAATGGGTGGTACATGTTTAAATCATGGATGTATTCCAACTAAAGCACTAGTTAAATCTGCTCATATATTTGATGATGTAAAAAACTGTGAAAATTTTAATATAAATACAGTTGTTATATCACCAGGTTCTCGAAATGCTCCTCTAATTATTGGTTTTAATGATTCTGAAGAAATTAAAATTGTATCTATAGTTGATGAACGTTGTGCAGCTTTCTTTGCATTGGGAATTGCACAACAAACTCGTAAACCTGTTGCATTATTGTGTACCTCAGGTTCTGCGTTATTAAATTATTATCCTGCAATTGCAGAAGCATTTTACAGCAATATTCCTTTAATAGTTATTTCAGCAGATAGACCTGCTCATTTAATTGATATTGGTGATGGACAAACAATAAGACAAGAAAATGTTTTTGATAATCATATTTTATTCAATGCTAATTTAGGTTCTGAAAATGATGAAGAAAGCATTAAAAAAGCCATTGAAATTGCAATACAAAAAAAAGGACCTGTTCATATAAATGCACCTTTTGAAGATCCTTTGTATGAAACAGAAGAAGTTGAATACAAAAAAGTTAAACTTGCAGAAGAACTTAAGGAGAGTTTAATAGATGAAATTCCTTTGGATGTAGATGAACTCCAAAAATTTGCTGATATTTGGAATGCCTCAACTAAAAAAATGGTGTTGGTTGGAGAGCATTTTCCTGATGAATTACTGCAAACACAGTTAGAACATTTGGTTAAAGATTCGTCAGTTTTAGTTTTGATAGAGAATACATCAAATGCTTATCATTCAAAATTTATAAATAGTATTGATAAGTTAATTTTTCCTTTAGATGATGATGAATTGGAGAATTTTCAACCAGATATTTTAATTAGTTTAGGAGGGCTAATTGTTTCCAAAAAAATTAAAGAACATTTAAGAAAATTTCAGCCAAAACACCATTGGCATGCAGATGCGAAAAGAGCATTTGATACATTTCATTGTTTAAAACATCATTTTAAAATATCACCACAATTATTTTTTAGTCAATTTTTCTTTTTAACAAAACCAGTAGAAAGTAATTATCAACAGTTTTGGTTGAAAAAAAAATCTATCAGGTTAAATAAGCATCAAGAATATATAGATACTTGTGAGTTTTCAGATTTAAAAGTCTTTAGTATGCTATTGCCTTCAATTCCAGATAATTCACAATTACAATTAAGTAATAGTTCGGTAATTCGCTATTCTCAATTGTTTAATATAAATAAAACATTACGTGTATTTTGTAATAGAGGTACTAGTGGTATTGATGGAAGTACAAGTACAGCAATTGGTGCAGCATTTTCGGTAAAAGAAAATACGGTATTTATAACAGGTGATATTAGCTTTTTTTATGACTGTAATGCGTTATGGAATAACTATATACCAAGTAGTTTTAGAATCATAGTTATAAATAATGGAGGTGGAGGTATTTTTAGGTTTATCCCAGGTCCAAAAGCTTCAAATGTATTGGATTATTTTGAAACTCCTCATAATTTAACGGCAAAACATTTATGTGAAATGCATAATTTTGAATATAGCATAGCTAAGAATGAAGTTGAATTAAATAAACAAATTTCTAATTTTCATGAAGAATCTAACCTTCCAAAATTATTAGAAATATTTACACCAAGAGAAGAAAACGATAAAATATTAAAAGCATATTTCAACAATTTAAAAGAATAAATAATGGATTTAAAAGTAGGAGATAAAGTAGATTTAATTGTGGTAAGAAATACTGGTATGGGTTTTACAGTATTAGTACTGTCTCTTATACACATCT
>SDWL01000403.1 GCA_004195315.1 Lutibacter sp. | reverse complement strand
AGATGTGTATAAGAGACAGGTATATATACATAGCTGTTTTTCATCATAATTTAATTTCAAAACACTTCTCCCTCTCGATACGCTGCGCACTCGAGGTGACGTTCTTAATGCATTTCCACTTTTTGAGTAACAAAGCGTATCGAGAACTCAGCAACACTTCCACAAAAATAGAACCAAATACCAAATCAGTTAATATAAACCTCAATTAATTAAAAATAGTACCCTAAAATATCAAATTATCGCCTTAAATTTGGGTCATAAATTTTGATAAAAATGAACAAACAATTAATAGAATGCGTTCCAAACATAAGTGAAGGAAGAGATTCAGCAAAAATAAAGGCAATTGCAGCTGTAGTTGAAACCGTTGAAGGTGTAAAATTATTAGATGTTGATCCTGGAAATGCAACAAATAGAACGGTTATTACTTTTGTTGGCGAACCTAAAAATGTAATTGAAGCTGCTTTTAGATTGATAAAAAAAGCTTCCGAATTAATAGATATGAGCAAACACACTGGCGAGCATCCCCGTTTTGGTGCTACAGATGTTTGTCCGTTAGTACCTATTTCAGGAATTTCATTAGAAGAAACAGCTATTTTTGCGCATAAATTAGGTGAACGGGTTGGAAAAGAATTGGGGATTCCTGGTTACTTTTATGAAAATGCTGCAAAAGAAGAGAAACGTGAAAATTTAGCCAGTTGCAGATCTGGTGAATATGAAGGCTTAAAAGAAAAATTGGTGAATTCGGCTTGGAAACCAGACTTTGGACCTGCTGCATACAATGAAAGTGTTGCAAAAACTGGCGCTATTGCCATTTCTTCACGCGATTTTTTAATTGCATACAATGTCAATTTAAATTCAACTTCAACACGAAGAGCCAATGCTATTGCTTTTGATATTAGAGAAGCTGGTAGAGTTAAATATGTAAATGGTGTAAGTGGTAAAAAAGTTGTAGATGCCAACGGAGAACAAGTTCGTGTGCCCGGAAAATTAAAAGCTGTAAAAGGTATTGGATGGTATATTGAAGAGTACGGAATTGCTCAAATTTCTTATAATTTAACCAATATCAATATCACCTCTATGCATATTGCTTTTGATGAAACCGTAAATTCGGCTATTGAAAGAGGCTTACGTGTAACAGGCTCAGAGTTAATAGGATTAATTCCTTTAAAGGCCATGTTAGATGCTGGGGATTATTTTTTACGCAAACAACAACGTTCTTTAGGTATTTCAGAAGCAGAAAAAATTAAAATTGCAGTAAAATCACTTGGTTTAGACGATTTAAAACCTTTCAATCCTCAAGAAAAAATAATTGAGTATGTATTAAAAGATGATTCAAAAAAATTGATCGATTTCACCGTAAGCGATTTTGCAGAAGAAACTGCTGGTGAATCTATGGCGCCTGGTGGAGGTTCTATTGCTGCTTATGTTGGTGTTTTAGGTGTTTCATTAGGTACTATGGTTGCTAATTTATCGGCTCATAAAGCTGGTTGGGACAACAAATGGGAGTTTTATTCTGACTGGGCTGAAAAAGGGCAAGCATATAAAAATAAATTACTGTATTTGGTAGATGAAGATACCAATGCTTTTAATAAAATTATTGACGGATTTAGAATGCCAAAATCAAATTCCGAAGAAATTGAAATGCGTAAAAGTGCTATTGAAAATGCAACTAAATACGCTACTGAAATTCCGTTTCAGGTTATGGAAACTGCTTATAATTCTATGGAAGTAATGCAAGCGATGTTAAAAGACGGATTGCAAAGTTCATTATCTGATGCAGGTGTTGGTATATTATGTGCAAGAACAGCAGTAATTGGTGCTTATTTTAACGTTCGTATTAATGCAAAAGATATAAAAGATCGTGCTTTTGCTGAAGAAATTTTAACAAACGCAAAAGAGATTTACGAAAAAACATTAGCCATTGAAAAAGAAGTTATGGATATTGTGGATAGTAAAATGTAGTCTTCTACAAGCTCAGACTGACTTTTAAATAT
>SDWL01000402.1 GCA_004195315.1 Lutibacter sp. | reverse complement strand
AAGAAAATGAAGAAAAAAGAAAAGCATTTATTTCTGAAAAGTTAAAAGGATTGTCTTTAAATTTTAATCTAGAAGTAACTAAAGAAGCTGTTGTTGAAATGGTTTTAGATAAAGCTACAGGGAGTTATTTACAAGGAAGCGGAACAGGAAACTTACAATTAGAATTAGATACTAAAGATAAATTTGATATGTATGGTGATTTTGTTGTAGATAATGGTGTTTATAATTTCAAATATGGAGGTTTTATTAATAAACCTTTTACGGTAAAAAAAGGAGGTAGTATTTCTTGGAGCGGAGATCCATATACAGCCCAAATTAATATTGAAGCTGTACATAGAGTTTCAGCAAACCCAAAATCATTATTAGAAAATATTACGGCAAATAGAAAAATCCCAATCGATTTAATTACGCGCTTTTCAGGTGAATTATTTAATTCTAACCGTGAGTTTGATATTGAAATTCCAAATTCTAGCTCAACAGTCGCTTCAGAGTTGGCATTTAAATTAAATAGTAACGATGCTAATAATAAAACAATACAATTCCTATTTTTGCTAGCATCAGGTAGTTTTTATAATGAAACAGATTTAAGTGTAAATAGTAATGCGGCCTTGTATGGAACAGGTTTTGATATGCTTTCAAATGCATTTGATAATATTTTCAATCAAGGAGATAACCGGTTTAAATTAAAACCTGTTTATACTGTGGGTGAAAAAAATAAAGTAGATAATTTAAATATAAATGATCAGTTGGCTATTGCACTTGATTTTCAAGTAAATGATAGAATAATAATTAACGGTAAAGTGGGTGTTCCTATTGGTTCAAAAGAACAATCAAGTGTTATTGGCGAGGTAAATGTTGAATTTTTAATGAATGAAGAAGGAACTTTAAGATCATCAGTATTTAATCGCCAAAACGAAATTCAATATACTGAGGAAGAAGAAGGATATACACAAGGGGTTGGTTTAAATTATCAGATTGATTTTGATAATGGTAGAGAATTATTAGAAAAAATAGGACTGAGAAAGAAACAATTGAAAGATTCAATTAATGTAGCCAACCCAATTGATTCACTTAAGATAAATAATAAATTAATAAATTTTAAAAATAAAAAAACAATTAAAAATGAGTAACCCAACTTTAGTAGTATTAGCAGCTGGTGTAGGCAGTCGTTACGGAGGCTTAAAACAATTAGATACATTTAGCCCACAAGGAGATACTATCTTAGATTTTTCAATTTTTGACGCTATACAAGCGGGCTTTGGAAAAGTAGTATTTATAATAAGAAAAAGTATTGAAGATGATTTTAAAGCTTTTTTTAGCAAAAAATTAGAAGGAAAAATTGAAGTTGAGTATGTTTTTCAAGAAATAGAAAATATATCTGAAAGATTTAAAGACAATGAGAGACAAAAACCTTGGGGAACTGGTCACGCATTGTTAATGGCAAAAGATGCAGTACATGAAAATTTTGCAGTAATAAATGCCGATGATTTTTATGGAAAGGAAGCTTTTGAAGTTATGGCTAAATCATTAAAAACAATTGATAAAAAGTCATCCTATTTTAATATGATGGGTTATGTACTAAAAAATACAGTCTCAGATTATGGTTTTGTTTCAAGAGGTGAATGTCAAGTTAATGAAAGTGGAAACTTAACCGGAATTACAGAGCGTACTCATATCGAAAAAATTGATGGTGGTTTGAAGTTTAAAGATGAAAATGAACATTTAATTCCAATTTCTGAAGAAACAATTGTTTCTATGAATTTTTTCGGATTTACACCAAAATATTTTGAACTATCTGAATCTTTATTTGAAAACTTCCTAGAAGAAAATTATAAGGAACCAAAAGCAGAATTTTTTATTCCATTAGCAGTAAATCATTTAATAGTAAACAATATTGCAACTATGGAAGTTCTTAAATCCAATGCTCGTTGGTTTGGTGTTACTTATAAGCAAGATAAAGAATATGTAACTTCTGAAATTCAAAAATTAAAAGAAGCAAAAGTGTATCCAGAAAATTTATGGTAATTAATGATAAAATCACCACTTAATACATAAC
>SDWL01000401.1 GCA_004195315.1 Lutibacter sp. | reverse complement strand
AACTTAACAATGGCTAATAAATCAGAGGTAGGCATAAATCTTTTTTAAAAACAAAGTTCTATTATTTTAAACTACTCCACAACTTTTTGTGTTGAGCCCAAGCAACTGTAAAACTAGAATTCACAATGTAAGATTGATTTTTAATTAAATTACTTATGAACAATAATTTTAAGGTAAACAAAATTCTTGTTCATAAGTAATTAGTCGCAAGTTATAAAGCATCAGTATTTTTTGTACATTTACAATTGATGAATATTTTTTAATCCAAAATAGGATACTTTTTTTCTTTTAAATTCATCAAAAATAGACGAATTACTCCAACCTCATATTTACTTATTTTAATGATTTAATGACCTTTCAAACTTATTTTGTTTAAAGATTATTTATCAAATAAACCAATTTATTAACTTTTAAAATCTAATTATTATGAGATCAATTCAATTAGGAGATGTGGCTCCGAATTTTACAGCCAAATCTACAGAAGGAAAAATCAATTTATACAATTGGTTAGGAAACAGTTGGGGAGTGTTATTTTCACATCCCGCAGATTATACACCGGTTTGTACAACCGAGTTGGGAATATTAGCAAAAACCAAACCTGAATTCGATAAAAGAAACGTAAAGGTTTTGGCTTTGAGTGAAGATAGTTTAGAATCACACATGGGTTGGGTTAAAGATATTAATGAGACTCAAAGAACGACTATTAATTTTCCGATTATTGCTGATGAAGATAGGAAAGTAGCTTTATTATACAATATGATACATCCTAACGCCGATGATAAAATGACAGTGCGCTCTGTATTTGTTATAGATCCAGAAAAAAAAGTGAGATTAATGATTACGTATCCTGCTTCAACTGGTAGAAATTTTGAGGAAATTCTTAGAGTAATAGATTCTTTACAGCTTACAGCTTATCATCAGGTTGCAACACCTGCTAATTGGCATCAAGGAGAGGATTGCGTAATTTCAACATCAATTTCAGAAGATCAATTAGCTGAGAATTTCCCTAAAGGATATACTGAGATTAAATCATATTTAAGATATACACCACAACCAAATTTATAATTGGCCTTAGCTAATTATAAATCAAATTAAACTTAAAACTATGACTTTTATTCTAATTAAACATCGTGTTAATAACTATTCTAACTGGAAGCCCGTTTACGATGATACACAAGAAATGGCTTCAACTATGGGGCAACTAAGCTCTCGATCTTTTCAAGAAGAAAACGATCCAAATTTAGTTACAGTGTTGACCGAATTTGATAGTAAAGAACATGGGGAACAATTTATTAATTCAGGCGAATTGAAAGAAGCAATGCAACAAGCTGGGGTTACTGGAAAACCTGAAATTCACTTTTTGAGTGAAAATTAAAAAATTTTATAAAGTAACTGCTTAATTTAACAAAAAGGGAATTGTCTTAATGCAATTCCTTTTTTAGTTTATTTTTATAAAATTCTAACTACCATTTAAAAATTTATACTATGAAGAATTATTCCAACTTTCATTCCTTAATACTTAACAACATTATCATATCTATAAAATGAAACTGTTGGAATTTATCTATTCATTAGAAATATTTCGGAATTTTCCCATTCCGTATCTCCAATTTTTCTTCAGTATAAATTAGTTTTCCTATATTCTTTTTTCAAAATATAGCAATAAAAATACTATTTATCCTCTTCTAAATCTACACCATCTAAACCTTCTAAATCTATATCTTCATTAATTTTAGAGACTAATATATCATCTTCCTCGTCATCATGGTTTTCCATACTATCAACCAATTCATCACTTATTTTAACTAGATATATAGTGTCATTGGCTGATACCTCTACAGCTTCAACATATTTACCATTGTGATTGGTGAATTTTATGATATCTCTTATCCCATATCCATCAGGGAATTTTTCCACTAATAAATTAAGGATTTCGGAGGTTAATTTTTTATAATCTACAATGACTCTCTTCATAACAAATCAGTTAAAATTAAGCATACACTAATTAAATTATTATCTGATTAACTTTTACTACAAGATCAAATATAAAAAAATATTTTAATCAAAAAATAAAAA
>SDWL01000400.1 GCA_004195315.1 Lutibacter sp. | reverse complement strand
TTAAATTCCTGTTCAAACATTCTGTTATGAAACCGATCACCATATTTATAATCTCCTACAATTGGATGGCTAATTTTATTTAAATGAATACGAAGTTGATGCATTCTGCCAGTAGTTGGAGTTAATTTAACTAACGAATATCTTGAACCATCATATGGGTGAACAGCAATATCTAATTCCTTTGTGTTAACTGGTTCACAAAAAGTTTCAGCATCTTTATACACTTTTGTATCAGGGTTTTTCACAGGTGAATCTATAAGAATTGATTCATTTACCAATCCACGTACAATACCTAAATATGTTTTTTCAATTTCATTTGTGTTAAATAATTTCTGAAAAATAGCAACATTTTCCTTCTTCTTAGCTAAAAGTAAAACTCCTGATGTTTTTCTATCTAAACGATGTACGGGATAAAAGGAAGTTTTTAATTGTTCAAATAATAAATCTAATAAAGTAACACCATCCACGTTACGAGCGTAATATGATTTATGAATTAAAACATTATTTGGCTTATTAACAATTATAATATATTCGTCTTCAAAAAGAATTTCTAGCAACATTTTGCAAATATACACTTTCAATAATGTAAAGTTGATCCAAAATAGCAACTATTATATTAATGAAATAATTTTTTTGATGAAGTAATTTGCTATATCTTAGTAACTATTAATTTCAAAATCAAACACTAATATGAAAAAAATAAGTGTACTTATCGCTTTTATTTTTGTGGTACTATCTTGTGGAATTCCAAAAACAGTCATACAATCTAAAAAAATAATAAAGGGTAATTGGTCACTAGATAATATAACATATAGTGAAAGTGGAAAATTTAATGTTACCATGTTAAATGATGCTTCTGCTATTTGTTTTGAAGGTAGTAAATGGCGGTTTATTCCAAATAATAATACAGGAAATTATTCAATTATCAATCAAAATTGTGAAGTTGGGGAGCGTTATTTTATTTTTACTATTCAGGAAATTGATGGAAATACGGGGCTTTATGATTTTTTATTAAAACCAACAGATGCAAAAGAAAAATCTGTAAGTAATGCAGGTTTCAGGCTTCAATTAACACAACTTTCCGAAACTTCAATGCAATGGGAACAATCCGTTTTACTAGATAGTAAGCCCTTTAAAATTTATATGAACTTTTCTAAAATAAATCAATAATGAAAACAAACTTTAAAAAAATAGTTATAGGCGCATTATCTATTATTTTAATGGCCAATTTGAGTAGTTGTGAGGCAACTAAAAATGCAAGTAATACACAAAAAGGAGGTGTAATTGGTGCTGCAGGTGGTGCAATATTAGGTGCTATTATTGGTAATAATGTTGGAAAAAAGGGTAGTGGAGGAGAATTAGGTGCAGTTATTGGTGGAGTTATAGGTGGTGGAGCAGGTGTTTTAATTGGTTCTAAAATGGATAAGCAAGCTCAAAAAATAGAAGAAGAAATTCCTGGAGCAATTGTTAAAAGGATTGATAATGGAATTGTGGTTACTTTTGATGAAAAAAGTGGTGTTTATTTTGAAACCAACAAATTTAATATAAACTCTGATTCAGAAGAATTACTCACAAAATTAGCAAATATATTGACCGAGTATCCAGACACAAATGTTTTGGTAGTTGGACATACTGATAGTGTTGGAGGAGATGAGTACAATATGACGCTTTCAAAAAACAGAGCAAATGCTGTTACCAATTTCTTTATTCAAACAAATAGTTTAGATTCTAATCGTTTTACAACCAGCTGGTTTGGAGAACAACAACCAATTTCTGACAATACAACATCTGAAGGACGCGCTAAAAATCGTAGAGTAAATTTAGCTATTGTACCTAATAAAAAAATGATTGAAGATGCAAAAAAAGAAAGTGGAGAAAACTAATTCTTAATTATTCAATTTTAAAAAAGCTATTTGGATTATTTAAATAGCTTTTTTTATGAATTAATTTCAACTGAATTAACATTTAAGTAAAACTTAAAATACTTATGACGTAAAATAGTTAACTTTCACGCCAAATAACATGAAGTGCCATATTTTATAGATTTATTAGATCAATATCATTTATCGATTATAAG
>SDWL01000399.1 GCA_004195315.1 Lutibacter sp. | reverse complement strand
AGATGTGTATAAGAGACAGAAATAATATTAAGTTTTTTATTTTCAATAGTGCTAGTAGGGCTAAATGCACAGAATGCTATGACCCCTGAAATGTTGGTTCAACTGAACAAAGTTTCAGGAAAAGGATTAACAAAAGATGGAAATCACCTTATTTATAGTGTTTCTAATTACAATATTGATACAAATAGTAAAACATCAACTACTTATCAAATTCCAATTACTGGAGGAGAAGCTCAAATAATTACTGATTACGCTTCTTTATTAACAGATAGTGGTATTTCTCCAGATGGAAACTATAAAATTTCTACTGCTGATGTAAAACTAAAAAACATTACAGGACAAGATTTTTATAATGATGTGTCAAATTCTAATGTAAAAATTTATGACGAACTAAATTATCGCCATTGGGATACTTGGGAAGATGGCGCCTACAGTCACGTACTATATTCTTCAACTAAAAATGACAGCGAACTTATAGATATTATGGCTAATGAGCCTTTTGATTGTCCCCAAAAACCATTTGGTGGTTCTGAAGATTATTTATGGAGTCCTGATAGTAAAAGTATTTTATATGTAACTAAAAAATTAAGTGGTGTTGCGTATGCCTCTAGTACAAACAGTGATATATACGAATACAATCTTGAATCGAAAGTAACCACTAATTTAACTACTGAAAATAAGGGTTATGATACCAATCCTGCATTTTCCTCAAAAGGTCAATTAGCGTGGTTACAAATGCGAAGAGATGGATATGAATCTGACAAAAACGATATTATTGTTAAAATTAATAATGAAACTATTAATTTAACAGCTGATTGGGATGGAACAGTAAATAGTTTTACATGGCAAGATAAAGGCACTAAAATCTATTTTGTTGCTCCTGTTTTGGGAACCGTTCAATTGTTTGAAATTGAAGTTCCTTCATCTGCTAAAAAAATAAGCGCACCTAAACAAATCACTAATGGACAATTTGATGTTAGCGGAATTGTAGGGCAAACAAAAAATAGTATGGTTGTTAGCCGAAGAGATATGAATCATGCGTCTGAGTTGTATACCGTTAATTTATCAAACGGAGAAATGACACAATTAACTTTTGCAAATGATGCTACATACAATTCTATTCAATTAAGTACTATTGAAAAAAGAATGATTAAAACCACCGATGGTAAAGATATGTTAACTTGGGTTATTTATCCACCAGATTTTGATCCTACTAAAAAATACCCAACATTATTGTATTGCCAAGGTGGACCACAAGGAGCGTTAAGTCAATTTTATTCTTTCAGATGGAATTTTCAGTTAATGGCTGCAAATGGTTATATTATTGTTGCTCCAAACAGAAGAGGAATGCCAGGATATGGAGTTGAATGGAACGAACAGATTAGTAAAGATTATGGTGGGCAAAACATGCAAGATTACTTGTCTGCTATTGATGAATTAGCGAAAGAACCATATGTTGATAATGATCGTTTAGGGGCTATTGGAGCAAGTTATGGTGGTTATTCTGTATTTTATTTAGCTGCAATTCACGAAGGAAGATTTAAAAGTTTTATTTCTCATGACGGTATTTATGATTGGAGAAGTATGTATGGAACTACCGAAGAATTATTTTTTGTAGATTTTGATTTAGGTGGTGCTTACTGGGATAAAAAGAATGCAGCCGCTCAGAAATCTTATATCGAATTTAATCCTGCAGAAAAAGTAGGACAATGGGATACTCCAATTTTAATTATCCAAGGAGGAATAGATTATAGAGTGCCTATTGGCCAAGGATTAGCCGCTTTCCAAGCAGCACAATTACAAGGAATAAAAAGTAAGTTATTATTTTTCCCTGAAGAAAATCATTGGGTTTTAGACAATCAAAATAGCCTAGTTTGGCAAAGAGAATTTTACAAATGGTTGAAAGAAACCTTGTAAATTAGTTATATAAAAATTACATTAAAAAGGGTAGTGAATTAATTCACTACCCTTTTTAATTAAGAAACAGTAAAGGTAATTCGCTTTAATTTAAACTTAATTCAAGTTCATATAAAAGTTAGATATTAT
>SDWL01000398.1 GCA_004195315.1 Lutibacter sp. | reverse complement strand
AGATGTGTATAAGAGACAGCTATTTAGGCTATCCTTTTTCTATTTCTGAAAATTTTCAAATGCGAAATACAGGTAAAACAATAGAGCAATCTATTTTAATTCTAGATGAATTATTAAACATTTCAATAAAAACAAATAAAGAAGTAGTTGCATACCTATCTATGGGATTTGGAAATCCGTATGGTGATCCTTGGAATGTAGAAATTGTATCTGAATGGACAGAAAAACTCTCAAAAATGGGTGTTAAAATTTTATCATTATCGGATACTGTTGGAAGTTCCACCCCAAAAATTATAGATTATTTATTTTCAAATTTAATTCCTGTTTATCGAAATATTGAGTTTGGGGCTCATTTGCATACTACACCAACAACTTGGTTTGAAAAAGTTGATGCAGCATACAAAGCAGGTTGTAATAGGTTTGATGGAGCTATAAAAGGATATGGAGGTTGTCCAATGGCAAAAGATGATTTAACAGGTAATATGCCTACTGAAAAATTGATTTCATATTTCAATCAACAAAAAGCTTTTAGCAATATTCAGGCAATGAGTTTTGAAAGTGCCTATAACGAGGCTTTAAAAATATTTAGTTAAACTTCAAATTTTCAATTACTTAATGGAGTTGCTAACTTTCAAAATATGACATAAGTCATACTATTTATAATTATTCTAAATAAAGTTTTTGTAATTAAAATTACTTATATATTTTTGCACTGTTATTAAGAATAAGTCTAATTAAATATAAGTATTAAAAAATGAAAAAAATAAGTTTAATTTTAGCAGCAATGTTAATAAGTTTAGTAGGGTTTTCACAAGAAAATTCAGGTGATGGCATTCAAAATGCTGGGCAACGATTATTAGGCAGTAATGTATTAAATGGAGTAACCATTGGAGGATATGCACAAATAGATTATAATGAACCTGATGGTTCTCAGGTAGGTAAATTAGATATTCATAGATTGGTATTGTTATTTGGGTACAAATTTAACGATAAGGTAAGTTTTTTAACTGAAGTAGAGTATGAGCACGTAGTAGAATTGTATGTAGAACAAGCTTATATAAAATATAAAGCGACCGATAAAATAAATGTTCTAGCAGGTTTAATGTTGGTGCCAATGGGAATTCAAAATGAATATCATGAACCAACAACGTATCATGGAGTTGAGCGTACTAACGTAGACAACTATATTGTTCCAACTTCTTGGAGAGAATTAGGGATTGGTATTAATGGTACTTTAGATAACTTATCATTAAAATATCAAGCTTATTTGTTCAATGGTTTTAAATCTTATGCTAGTGGTGCAGGGTTTTTAAAAGGTTCAAATGGTTTAAGAAGTGGACGACAAAAAGGTGCAGAAGCAATTGTTAGTTCTGCAAATTTCTCAGGGAAGTTAGATTATTATGGAATTCCAGGTCTTAGACTTGGTTTGGCTGGGTATTTTGGTGATACTCAAACAGATGACACTTCAATTGAAGGATCCACTGTAGGTGTTTCTATGATAGGGTTAGATGCAAGATATAAATATAATAATTTAGAATTAAGAAGTCAGTACATTCACACTGACTTAACAAATACTGAAGAATATAACACATTAACGGGGAAGGATTTAGGTTCTAAAATGACTGGGTTTTATGCTGAAGTAGCTTATAATTTAAACTTAAAAGGTGAAGAAAAATTAACACCATTTTTAAGATATGAAAAGCACAATACACATGCAGATACTGCAGGTACATTAAATGCTAATAAAGCATTTGACAGGGATGAATTAATTTTTGGTCTTGGATTTAAGGTTGCCGATGGTGCAGTTTTTAAAGTAGATTATCAATTAATGAATAATGCAATTTCTGGGAGTGATACATCAAAAAAGTTTAATGCAGGAATAGGTATTTGGTTTTAATTTATGATGTTAGCTTTCTTAAAAGCTATTGCAATTAGTTTTGTCAAACTGAGCCTGCCGAAGTTATTTATGATTTAATCTAAGATAACATATTTCGACAGGCTCAATATGACAGAAATTTTGCTATTCAAATAATCCCATTTAATAT
>SDWL01000038.1 GCA_004195315.1 Lutibacter sp. | reverse complement strand
AGATGTGTATAAGAGACAGGAACTGATTTTATTTTTACAAGGTTTTCTATTTTTGAAAGGTTTCACACCAATTAAAAATTACAACTTGATGTTGCTAATTTTTAGTTTTTTTATGGTAATAGGTTTATTCTTAATATTTGTAAGTCAGTTTAAAAAGCAATCAGTAAAAATTTACTAAAGGTTGTCAATAACTTTTATTGCCAAACTAAAATTGGAATAGTACTTTTGGCTATTAAAGTATTCATGTGAACAATTACTTAGAAAATCTTAACGAATCTCAAAGAGAAGCCGTTTTGCATAAAGACGGTCCAATGATTATTATTGCTGGTGCTGGTTCAGGTAAAACGAGAGTTTTAACCTATAGAATTGCCAATTTAATGAATAATAATGTTGATCCATTTAACATTTTATCATTAACATTTACCAACAAAGCAGCACGCGAAATGAAAAATCGTATTGCAACAGTTGTTGGTGATTCAGAAGCGAAAAACCTATGGATGGGTACTTTTCACTCAGTTTTTGCACGTATTTTACGTTCTGAAGGACATCATTTAGGGTTTCCTTCTAACTTTACAATTTACGATACGCAAGATGCTGTGAGATTGCTTTCTTCAATTATTAAAGAAATGCAATTAGATAAAGATAGATATAAACCAAAACAGGTTTTAAGTCGCATTTCTTCATTTAAAAACAGTTTAATTACAGTAAAAGCTTACTATAATAATCCAGAACTAATAGAAGCTGATAAAATGGCTAGTCGTCCAAAAATTGGTGAGATTTACAACCAATATGTAGAGCGTTGTTTTAAGGCTGGATCTATGGATTTTGATGATTTATTACTAAGAACCAATGAGTTACTAACGAGATTTCCAGAAGTGTTGGCAAAATATCAACAGCGATTTAAGTATATTTTAGTTGATGAGTATCAAGATACAAATCATTCTCAATATTTAATTGTTAGAGCGTTAGCTGATAGGTTTCAAAATATTTGTGTAGTAGGTGATGATTCACAAAGTATATATTCATTTAGAGGCGCAAATATTCAAAATATTTTAAATTTTCAGCGAGATTATGATAAGGTGAATATTTTTAAATTAGAACAAAATTATCGTTCTTCAAAAAATATTGTTGAAGCTGCAAATAGTGTTATTCAAAGAAATAAAACCAAGTTGGATAAGCAAGTTTGGACAGCAAATGATGAAGGTGCCAAAATTAAAGTAATGCGCACTTACACAGAAGCAGAAGAAGGAAGATTTATTGCAAATTCAATTTTTGATAATAAAATGAATTTGCAGCTTAAAAATTCAGAATTTGCTATTTTATATCGTACAAATGCGCAATCAAGAGCGATTGAAGATGCGCTTCGAAAAAAAGATATAAAATATAAAATATATGGTGGATTATCTTTTTATCAACGTAAAGAAATTAAAGATACGTTGGCATATTTACGTTTGTTGATAAATCCAAATGATGAAGAAGCTTTAAAAAGAGTTATTAATTATCCAGTTCGTGGTATTGGAGATACTACAATGGATAAATTGTCCGTTGCAGCAAATCATTACAAAAAATCAATTTTTGGTTTATTATTAAACTTACAAAGTTTAGATATAAGTATAAATGCAGGTACTAAAACAAAATTAATGAATTTTGTGACTATGATACAGCATTTTCAAATTGAGGCACAAACTAAAAATGCTTTTGAAGTTGCTGAATTTGTAATAAAACAAACGAGGATAATTAAAGATTTAGAAAGTGATGGCACACCAGAAGGTGTTAGTAAAGTTGAAAACATACAAGAGTTATTAAACGGTCTTAAAGATTTTGTGGATGTTCAAAAGGAAAAAGAAGAAGAAGATTCTCTGGCTTTTTTCTTGGAAGATGTAGCTTTAGCAACCGATTTTGATAGTGAAAAGAAAGATGATACGCCTCGTGTTTCATTAATGACTATTCACTTAGCAAAAGGATTGGAATTTCCATACGTATACGTTGTTGGTTTAGAAGAAAATTTATTTCCTTCAGCAATGAGTATGAATACCAGAAGTGAATTAGAAGAAGAACGCCGTTTATTTTATGTTGCTTTAACTAGAGCTGAAAAACAGGCGTATTTGACCTATGCGCAAACACGTTATCGTTGGGGAAAATTAGTTGATTGTGAGCCAAGTAGATTTTTAGAAGAAATTGATGAACAGTTTTTAGAATTTTTAACAGTAAAAATGTCAACTCCAAAACAACATAAATTTTTGGATGAAGATATTTTTGCAAGTGTGCCCCAAAATAAAATACGTTTTAAAAAGCCAATACAGCGTTCAGTAGTTAAAAAATCAGAAGTGCAAAAGGTTCAATTTTCTCCTCCTAAAAATTTAAAGAAAGTAATTAAATCAGTTGTTTCACCTTCAAATTTATTTGATAGTGCTTTTATTGTTGGAAATATTGTAGAACATATAAAGTTTGGTAAAGGAGAAGTTATTAGTTTAGAAGGAACTGGAGCAAACCAAAAAGCAGAGATTAGATTTGCCTCTGTAGGAGTTAAAAAATTATTATTACAATTCGCAAAGCTTACAATTTTAGGTTGAAATAACGTTGGAAAACCAATATTTATATTGTAATTTGCATTTAATAAAAAAGAAGAAAGATACATGGAATTTGATTTAGAATATAATGGTGAAAGATCACATTTAATTATCCCAGAATATGGACGCCATATTCAAAAATTGGTTGATCATTGCATAGCTTTAGAAGATGTTGTAGAACGAAATAAAATGGCTAAAGCAATAGTAGATGTAATGGGAAATTTACAGCCACATTTACGTGATGTTCCTGATTTTAAACATAAATTATGGGATCAACTTTTTATAATGGCTGATTTTAAATTAGATGTTGACTCTCCATTTGAAAAACTAGAAAAAGCAGCATTATTAGAAAAACCAGAACGTTTAGAGTATCCGAAATATGCTTCAAAATATAGATATTATGGTAATAATATTCAAACTATGATTGATACTGCTTTAACTTGGGAAGAGGGTGAGCCCCGTGAAGCTTTATATTTTACTATTGCAAACCATATGAAAAAATGTTATTTGAATTGGAATAAAGATACTGTTGATGATGCAATAATTTTTAAACATTTAGTTGAATTATCAAAAGGAAAAATTGATTTAACTGATAAAAATGAAACTTTATCAGAAGTGAAGGAATTATTGAAAAAGAAAAACCCCACACATAAAGGGACTAATAAGCAGCATAATAAACCAAGACCAAAGAAAAAATTTTAATAAATAATGGCTACATTTATAATTGAAGGAGGTCATAAATTAAGTGGGAATATTACTCCTCAAGGTGCTAAAAACGAAGCTTTACAAGTTATTTGTGCAGTTTTATTAACAGCAGAAAAAGTTACTATTAAAAATATTCCAGACATTAGAGATGTTAATAAATTAATTTTTATTTTAGGAGAATTAGGTGTAAAAGTTATCAAATTGAATGCTGATACATATACTTTTCAAGCAGATGCTTTAGACTTAAATTATTTAGAATCTGAAAACTTCAAAAAAGATGGAAGCTCATTGCGTGGTTCTATTATGATTGTAGGCCCACTATTAGCTCGTTTTGGGAAAGGATATATTCCTAGACCTGGTGGAGATAAGATTGGAAGGAGAAGGTTAGATACTCATTTTGAGGGATTTATAAAGTTAGGTGCAACTTTTAGATATAACCAAGAAGAGCTATTTTATGGAGTTGAAGCTGATGAGTTAGTTGGAACTGATATGCTTTTAGATGAAGCTTCAGTAACTGGTACAGCAAATATTGTAATGGCAGCTGTTATGGCTAAAGGTGTTACAACAATATATAATGCTGCTTGCGAACCTTATTTACAACAATTATGTAAAATGTTGAATAGTATGGGCGCTAAAATTACAGGAGTAGGTTCTAACTTGCTTAAAATTGAAGGTGTTACAAAATTAAATGGGTGTACTCATAAAATTTTACCAGATATGATTGAAATTGGTAGTTGGATTGGCATGGCCGCTATGACAAAGTCTTCAATCACTATTAAAAATGTAAGTTGGGATGATTTAGGATTAATACCTCGTGTTTTTCAAAAAATAGGAATTAATTTAGAGAGAAGAGGTGATGATATTTTTATACCTGAACAAGATAGTTACGAAATTCAAAACTTTATAGACGGTTCAATTTTAACTATATCGGATGCTCCTTGGCCAGGTTTTACCCCTGATTTATTGAGTATTATTTTAGTGGTGGCAACACAAGCAAAAGGAAGTGTGCTTATCCATCAAAAAATGTTTGAAAGTCGTTTGTTCTTTGTTGATAAACTAATTGATATGGGAGCTAAAGTAATACTTTGTGATCCACATAGAGCTACAGTTATAGGAATGAATCATGAGTTTTGTCTAAAAGCAACAACAATGACTTCACCTGATATTAGAGCAGGTATTTCATTGCTAATTGCAGCACTTTCTGCACAAGGTACAAGTACAATTCAAAATATTGAACAAATAGATAGAGGTTATCAGAATATTGATGAACGTTTAAGAGCTATTGGAGCAAAAATAACCCGAGTTGATTAAATTGATAATGAATAATTAAATATAAAACATACACTTTTATATTTTTAACTTTCAATTAAAAATAGTTTTTAAACAGCCCAAAACGATTCCTATTTGATGAAACAGTTCTCAAATAATTTTGTTCAATTGTTTTTGCATAAATTTTCCGCATTACTTTTATTTTTTTTAATTTGTCAATAGTTAATATACATTTTAACTATTGGTGTCATATTGGCATAATTCAAAAAATGGCAATACTTTTGTAAGCTATTATGTTGATAATTTTTTTAAGTAAAACAGATGAGTAAAAAGAAAGATAGTAAAGAAGAAAAAGAAGTAGAAGATAAAGATATTCAGCAAGAAGAAACCCAAGAAATTAGTACTGAAGAGCAATTACAAAAGGAAGTTGCTCAAGAAAAAGATAAATTTCTTCGATTATTTGCTGAGTTTGAAAATTATAAAAAGCGTACAGCAAGAGAACGTATTGAATTATTTAGAACTGCCAATGAAGATTTAATGACAGTTTTATTGCCAATATTGGATGATTTTGACAGAGGATTAGCAGAAATTAAAAAAGTTAAAGATAAAGAGTTATTGAAAGGGATGGAGCTAATTAAAAATAAACTTAAAACTACATTAGCTCAAAAAGGATTAAGTTTTATAGAGGTAAAACAAGGTGATGTTTTTGATGTTGAGATTCATGAAGCCATTACTCAAATCCCTGCTCAATCAGAAGATATGAAAGGTAAAATAATAGATGTCGTAGAGCAAGGTTATAAACTTGGGGAAAAAGTAATTAGATACCCAAAAGTTGTAATAGGACAATAATTCAAAAAAGATGAAGCAAGATTACTACGAAATATTAGGTGTTTCAAAAAATGCCACACCACTAGATATTAAAAAAGGTTATCGTAAAATGGCCATAAAATATCACCCTGATAAAAATCCAGATGATAAAGCAGCCGAAGAGCATTTCAAAAAAGCAGCGGAAGCTTATGAAATTTTAAGTGACGAAAATAAAAAGGCACGTTACGATCAATATGGTCACGCAGCATTTGAAAATGGAGGTCACGGAGCTGGAGGTTTTGGCGGTGGAGGTATGAATATGGATGATATCTTTAGTCAGTTTGGAGATATTTTTGGAGGTGGTTTTGGAGGCGGAAGCTTTGGTGGAAGAAGTTCTAGAGGAAGAGCTAGAGTTAAAGGTAGCAACTTAAGAATTAGAGTAAAACTAACACTTGAAGAAATTGCTAATGGAGTTGAAAAGAAAGTAAAAGTTCGTAGAAAAGTACAAGCATCTGGCGCAACATTTAAAACCTGTACTACATGTAATGGTCAAGGGCAAGTAATGCGTGTTACTAATACTATTTTAGGGCGCATGCAAACGGCTTCAACATGCCCAACCTGTCAAGGTTCTGGTGAAATTTTAGACAAACAACCTAAAGGAGCTGATAGTAGTGGACTTGAATTCAAAGAAGAAACTGTATCTATAAAAATCCCTGCAGGTGTAACTGAAGGAGTTCAATTAAAAGTGAATGGTAAAGGAAATGCTGCTCCAGGAAATAATTCTATGGATGGTGATTTGATTGTTGTTATTGAAGAAATTAAGCATGATACCTTAAAACGTGAAGGGACCAATCTACATTTCGATTTGTATATTAACTTATCAGAAGCAGTTTTAGGGGTTAGTAAAAATATAGATACAGTTTCTGGAAAAGTCAAAATTAAAATTGAATCAGGAACACAATCAGGTAAAATATTACGATTGAGAGGTAAAGGGTTACCAAGTATAGATCATTATGGGAATGGAGATTTATTAATTCATATTAATGTATGGACACCTCAAAACCTTTCAAAAGAACAAAAAGAGTTTTTTGAAAAAATGATAAAAGATGAAAATTTTGAACCAAATCCTTCAAAATTTGATAAATCCTTTTTTGAAAAGGTAAAAGATATGTTTTCTTAAAATTAACATTTTTTTTCTTTTTTGTATTTAAAGATTATGTATATTTAGAAAAATATTATTAGTGAAATATCTAATAATACTTTTTCTTTTTCATAGCAATTTTCCCACTCACATTGTGAGTGGGTTTTTTTTATCAAATTATTAACGTATTTTTGCAGGATTAAGTAGGTCGTCTTATCGTTCCGTTTTAACGGAGAGGAAAGTCCGGACACCAAAGAGTAGCATAGCGGATAGCATCCGTCCAGCGTGAGTTGAGGACAAGTGCAACAGAAAGCAAGTACAGTTCGGCTGTAGTGAAACCAGGTAAACTCTATGCGGTGAAATGTCACGTATATTGAAATTTTAGAGTTACTCGTTCTATTTCAAGGGGTAGGCAGCTTGAGCTATAGAGTAATTTATAGCCTAGATAAATGATAAGAACTTTTTAAGTACAGAATCCGGCTTATAGACCTACTTAATTTTTTATCATATTCTTATTATTTACAACGTTTTCGTTAGTGTTTTTTATATATTTCAAAATAAATACCATTTTTAATATTTATATATTTAAAAATACACTGTACATTATGAATTGTTTAATTCAGAACATCATTTTTTGTAACTTCGCGGTACAAAATAATTAAACAAAAATAAATAGATATGGCTTTTGATATTGAAATGATTAAAGGTGTTTATAACAGAATGACAGAAAGAGTTGATACTGCTAAAAAAGTAGTTGGTAAACCTTTAACGTTGTCTGAAAAAATATTATACAACCACCTTTGGGATGGGAAAGCATCAAATGCTTTTGTAAGAGGTAAAGATTATGTAGATTTTGCACCAGACCGAATTGCTTGTCAGGATGCAACAGCTCAAATGGCTTTGTTACAATTTATGCAAGCTGGTAAAAGTAAAGTTGCAGTACCAACAACGGTACATTGTGATCACCTTATTCAAGCAAAAATAGGAGCAGATAAAGATTTGCAAAATGCTTTAAATACTAGTAGTGAAGTATTTAATTTTTTAGCTTCTGTATCAAATAAATACGGAATTGGTTTTTGGAAACCAGGCGCAGGAATTATTCATCAAGTAGTTTTAGAAAATTATGCATTTCCTGGAGGAATGATGATTGGAACCGATTCACATACTGTGAATGCAGGTGGATTAGGGATGATTGCAATTGGAGTAGGTGGAGCTGATGCTGTAGATGTTATGGCAGGAATGGCTTGGGAATTGAAATTCCCAAAATTAATTGGTATTAAATTAACAGGAAAACTTTCTGGTTGGACAGCCGCTAAAGATGTAATATTAAAAGTAGCAGGTATATTAACTGTAAAAGGAGGAACAGGTTGTATTGTTGAATATTTTGGAGAAGGCGCTAAAGCATTATCAGCTACAGGTAAAGGAACTATTTGTAATATGGGTGCAGAAATTGGGGCAACTACTTCAACTTTTGGTTATGATGAATCAATAGAACGTTATTTACGTGCAACTGACCGTGATGAAGTAGCTGATGAAGCAAATAAAATTGCATCTTACTTAACAGGTGATGACGAAGTGTATGCTAATCCAGAATTATATTTTGATCAAGTTATAGAAATAAATTTATCAGAATTAAAACCTCATTTAAACGGACCTTTTACACCAGATTTAGCAACACCAGTTGGAGAAATGACTGAAAAAGCGACTAAAAATGATTGGCCTTTAAAAGTTGATTGGGGATTGATAGGTTCTTGTACCAACTCTTCTTATGAAGATTTATCAAGAGCAGCTTCAGTTGCTAAACAAGCTGTAGACAATAACATAGTTTCGAAAGCTGAATTTGGTATTAATCCAGGTTCTGAGCAAGTACGTTATACTGCTGAACGTGATGGGCTTTTAGATATTTTTGAAAATTTAAATGCTAAAATATTTACAAATGCTTGTGGGCCTTGTATTGGTCAATGGGATAGAGAAGGAGCTGATAAACAAGAAAAAAACTCAATTATTCACTCTTTTAACCGTAACTTTTCTAAAAGAGCAGATGGAAATCCAAATACACATGCATTTGTAGCTTCACCTTCCATGGTTGCAGCGGTAGCAATTGCGGGTAGATTAGATTTTAACCCAATAACAGATAAGTTAATAAACCAAAATGGAGAAGAAATACTTTTAAAAGAACCAACAGGTTTTGAATTACCTCCAAAAGGTTTTGCAGTAGAAGATGCAGGTTTCGTTGCGCCAATTGAAGATGGCTCAGGTATTGATGTTGTTGTAAAATCTGATTCTGATCGTTTGCAATTATTAATACCATTTATTCCATTAGGGAGTGAAATTAAAGGTGCTAAATTATTAATTAAAGCACATGGAAAATGTACAACAGACCATATTTCTATGGCTGGACCCTGGTTACGTTTCCGTGGGCATTTAGATAATATTTCTAATAACTGTTTAATAGGAGCTGTAAACGCATTTAATATGGAAACTAACAATGTGAAAAGTCAGTTAAATGGTAGCTTTGCCCCAGTACCTGATACTGCAAGAGCTTATAAAGCTGCTAATGTTGTTTCTATTGTTGTTGGAGATCATAATTATGGTGAAGGGTCGTCTCGAGAACACGCAGCGATGGAACCAAGACATTTAGGGGTTGTTGCGGTAATTGTTAAATCATTTGCTAGAATTCACGAAACAAATTTAAAGAAACAAGGACATAACATAGAATCGGTTTCTAGAAAAGGTCATAGGTATATCTCTACTGTCTTGGAAATATACAATGCAGCAGAGATTCAAAGTGAGTTAGAGACGGATCAACTTGGAAAGAACTTAATATTTTTAGAGACAGTAGATTCTACAAACAACTATGCCAAACAAATAGCTTACACTCATCCTGATATGACAGTTGTATTAGCAGATACACAAACAGCTGGAAAAGGTAGACTTGGGCGTACTTGGACAAGTGAAAAAGGATCAGGCATATGGTTATCAATTCTATTAAAACCAGATATTGAACCCGCAGAAGCGCCAAAGATTACACAAATAGCTGCGGCTGCAATGACCGAAGCGATTGAATCTGTGATTGGTGAGCCAATCGGGATCAAATGGCCTAATGATATTATATTCAAAAAAAGAAAAAAAGGGGAATGTGAATTTTCTAGTCTTAATTGACAGTTATGTCGATTGCTTGTGGTGGAGATAAAGCAGTTGGTTTATCAACGCTTTCCCATACAAATGCAGTTGCTGTGTAAGTTCCTGCTTGTGTTGGAATCCATGATAATGCCGGGCTGAATGATTGACCAGCAGATAGTGAACCTGTAATCCATGCTAGTGAGACTGTGACACCATTGCCATCCTGGATCTGTACCAAGTATGCGAATGATTGCTCTCTATCCTGACCATTTGCTAAGTCAGCGCTGATTTGTACCTGTTGGTCAACGGAGACAGTATCTAAACTGTTACCGAATGCATCAACGGTTCTCAAGTTAGCAGCTGGTGCTCTCTCGAGAGGTGGTACTACAGTGCCGATTAGTGAAGTGGCAGTAATATCAAGTTCATCTGCAGTTGTGTACGGATCTGGTAGTGTATTGTCCTCATATTCTGCGGTGACAGTGTCACCTTCTGCGACTCTGAGTCTGTGACCAGATGATTCATCGGTAGTTGTGAAGAACACAGTACCTTCGAATATTCCGGTTGCCTCATTAGTCTCAGTTACAGTAAGGTCAATACCTCCGGCATCGGAGTCAGACCACACATCGACATCGAAGTTGTCGACTGCTTCTGGATTTATGTTCATGTCTGGATCAATTACTCTTACAACACCTGTTCCGCTAGCTGGGTAGCTTGCTTCAAGCCACTGAACTTCACCGATATTCCATCTGATAAGTGATGAACCGACTACAGTTTCATCCTCTGAGAATTCAAAGGAGAC
>SDWL01000397.1 GCA_004195315.1 Lutibacter sp. | reverse complement strand
GTACTGTTAAGTATTATAAACATTGAACAATCACAATATTAATTATTTGCTATCACAGATGCTTATTAAAATTTTAAATACAAATAAATTTACTTTTCACACATCAATTTTTAAATTAAATTAAAAGTTTTTAACAAAAATGTTTGTTTGTTTTAATATTTGTACATACATTTGATGTATATACAATAGTTGTATAGATAATCGTTGTCCCCCCGAAGTTGAATATTAATGATAAAAATGATGAGCTAAATTTACCTGACTTAATAATTGCAAATATTTTGCACACAGGTAACTGGATGAATGAAAAGTTTTCAGATCATTTAAAGCAATACGGATTATCTATTCAACAATTTCAAGTATTAAGTTCTTTAAGAGTATTGAAAGGTGAACCTGCAAATCTTTTAACCTTACAAGCCAAAATGGTAAGTAAGAATAGTAATACAACTCGTTTGGTTGAAAAATTAAGATTGAAAGGTTTAATAACAAGAATTCAAAGTGAAGAAAATAGGAGGAAAGTAGAAATCAGAATTACAGCTACTGGTTTAAATTTATTGAATGAGATTGAAACTTTGCATTCCGATTTTAAAAATGACATTGTTGGTAATTTAACAAACGATGAAATTTTAACTCTAAACAAATTATTAAAAAAAATTAGGAATAAATAAGTCAACCCCAAATACGAGTGATTTTTGTATGATATAATGTTTATTAACCCCAATGAACATTATATCATAAAAGTCAAAAACAAATTGGTTTTAATTTTAAATTAGATAATAAAAATGTAAGAACAAATTAATTAGTAAGAATTTGTGAATAGTAAATCAACCCGAAGAGGTAGTCTCACTGTAGTCACATACTAAAAAAGCAGTCCGAAAAATGCTTTTACATAGTTAGATGGTTAGTAAGAACTTTGTTTCTACCTCTTTAATTTAAAGAAAAGAATAAATAAATCAACCCTAAAATCCCAAATAATATGATTTTAGAATCATTAATTGTTTCGAAAATTACTTTTGTAGTTGCTATATTCAATAGCATTGTGTTTCAAATTAGTTTTGTTAGAACTTCTTTATTGAAACTCTTATATACTTTAATTTTTAAGTGTTTTCAAAATTTATTAATCTTTTTAGAATTAAATAAAACTATATATATAACTAAAATCAGCCGCAATAAATTTATCATTTTAAAAACCTTTCCCACAACGGTGTATTAAACGATAATAATTGCGGCTGTCTTTTAAGCCAAAAAATCTAAATTATAACCCCAAATTAAAACCCCACAAGCATGAAATCTTTAAAAATTAATTTACTTTTATTAGTATTACTATGTACTGTTATTACTTCTTGCTCTAAAGAAGATGATGGAATTTATTTTAATGAAATAAATGAAGCTAAAGTTGAATATTCAGTTATGGAATTAGAAATACTCGACATAATTAATGCTCATAGAGAAGAATTAGGTTTAAATGGATTAATCAACTTAAATATTATATCATCTGTAGCATTATCACATACAACTTATATGGTGGAAACACAACTAGTAAATCACAATAATTTTGCTGAAAGACAAGAAAACCTAGTCATAAAAGCTAATGCTAAATCAGTTGGTGAAAACGTAGCATATGGTTTTAATACATCAAATGGAGTAGTAAATGGTTGGCTAAATAGTGATGGTCATAGAGCTATTATAGAAAATAGGGATTATACACACTTTGGAATTTCTATAGCCCAAAATAGCGAGGGTAGAAATTATTTCACACAAATATTTATCAAACAATAATCAATAAAATTTGCTAATTATGATTTTAGTTGAAAAAATACCTAGAAAAAAGATAAAAATAAATTTAAAAAGAATTTATATAAACACACTGATTCCAAATTTCGAATTTAAAAATAGATCAGGAAGAATTCTTATGCCAATAAAGCGTTGCATTAGGTTATAGAAATTAGAGAAACTGTCGTTCCCATTTTTTATATAAAAAAAACAGTTGCAAAATCTTATAATCGTCGTCCCCACAACGGTAGTATAATAAGAATTTAATTTACAACTGTTTTAATTTAAACAAATATGCTTCACAAAAAACAGCCGCAATATGATTG
>SDWL01000396.1 GCA_004195315.1 Lutibacter sp. | reverse complement strand
ACATTATTTTATGCAAAAATCTTCCACTAAAAATTTTGATAAATTACTTAGAGAATTTCCACGTTTAAGATACAATTTTAGAAATTTGGTAAAAACTCATTATGGCTATGATATTTTAAAAATTCATAGACAAGAAGAAATTAAACCATTAGGAACAATATTATTTACGTTTTAATAAAATTATTTAATTTTTATTGAAAATAATTCTTTGTCTTTAATTGTTCCAACAAGAATATCATTTTCATTCACTTTTCCAACGCCTGCTGGAGTTCCTGTAAAAATTACATCTCCTTTTTTAAGCGTAAAAAATTGAGAAACATACGCTATTAATTCATCTATTTTCCAAAGCATCGCATTTGTATTTCCATCTTGTACTAGTTCTGAATTTTTATGCAATGAAAATTCCAAATTGTTTAAATCTCCCAATTTTTCTTTTGGTATAAATTTACCAATTACAGCACTACCATCAAACGCTTTGGCTTTTTCCCAAGGCAATCCTTTTTCTTTACATTTATCTTGAATATCACGCGCTGTAAAATCAATACCTAAACCAATTTCATCATAATATTTGTGCGCAAATTTTTCATCTATATGCTTTCCTACTTTATTTATTTTAACCAATATTTCAACTTCGTAATGAATATCATTTGAAAAAGGTGGAATAAAAAAAGGTTGATTCTTAGCTAAAATTGCAGAATCTGGCTTTAAAAATATAACCGGATTATCAGGCTTCTCATTAGCTAATTCTTCAATATGTTTCGCGTAATTACGGCCTATGCAAATAATTTTCATGTGTTGCTAATAGATTTTTAGTTTTATGATTGTAAAATGAATACTGCAAATTATTACGGAATCCATTTCTTTTCAAAATTAGGAGTGCGTTTTTCCAAAAATGCATTTCTTCCTTCTTTTGCTTCATCAGTCATATAGGCCAAACGAGTTGCTTCACCAGCAAAAACTTGTTGTCCAACCATACCATCATCTGTTAAATTCATAGCAAATTTTAACATTCTTATTGAAGTTGGTGATTTTGCTAAAATTTCCTGTGCCCATTCAAAAGCTGTATTTTCAAGTTCATCATGAGGGATTACAGCATTTACCATTCCCATTTCTAAAGCTTCTTGAGCAGAATAATTTCTTCCTAAGAAAAATATTTCACGTGCCTTTTTTTGTCCAACCATTTTTGCTAAATATGCCGACCCATATCCACCATCAAAACTAGTTACATCAGCATCGGTTTGTTTAAAAATTGCATGCTCTTTACTAGCTAAAGATAAATCACAAACGACGTGTAAACTATGTCCGCCACCTACAGCCCAACCTGGCACAACTGCTATTACAGGTTTTGGCATAAAACGAATTAAACGTTGAACTTCTAAAATATTTAAGCGGTGATAACCATCTTCACCCACATACCCTTGATGTCCACGTGCTTTTTGATCTCCACCACTACAAAACGAATAAATCCCATCTTTACTTGAAGGTCCTTCTGCAGAAAGCAAAACAACTCCAATAGAAGTATCTTCTTGTGCATCATAAAATGCATCGTACAATTCTTTCGTGGTTTTCGGTCTAAATGCATTTCTAACATCTGGTCTGTTAAATGCTATACGTGCAACTCCATTACATTTTTTATAAGTAATATCTTCAAAGTTTTTGACAGAACCTGTCTTCTCAGGTACGCTTGTTACAAACGCAGATTCTTTGGATAATGATAGTTTCGAAACAGCTCAACAAACTAAATATACAATTGATGTTGAGAAGCACTATACAGGTTCCACTAATACGTTTTATTACAAAACTCATTATGATTGGTATGAGTATATGACTGCATCGAGTTTTGATGGAGCAGATTGGCTAACATTAGAAGAATCAAAAAAACATATCGTAGTTACTGATAATTTAACAGGTGACAAATATTACGAATTCAGTGTTGATTCTATTAATACTCTTGAACTAACTCTTGATAGAGAAAATCTAACAACTCAATTCAAATTGTATCGTGCAATACCTGACAATGACCCTAGAGCTGTCTCTTATACACATCT
>SDWL01000395.1 GCA_004195315.1 Lutibacter sp. | reverse complement strand
AGATGTGTATAAGAGACAGACACATTATTAACTAAAAAATACAAAAGTTTTGTGCGAAATGGCGCTAATTTAAATGAAAGTGATAAAATAGAGTTACGGAAAATTGATGCAGAGCTTTCAAAACTAAAATTGACTTTTGGTGAAAATGTGTTGACAGAAACAAATGCTTTTGAACTTCATTTAACTAATGAAAAAGACTTAAAAGGTTTACCAGAAAGCACAATTGAAGCTGCAAAAATGATTGCGAAGCAAAAAAACAAAGAAGGTTGGATTTTTACCCTAGATTATCCTAGCTATATTCCATTTATAACATATGCAGATAATAGACCGCTCAGAAAAAAAATGGCTCTGGCATTTGGAGCAAAAGCTTTTCAAGACAATAAAAATAACAATCAACAAAATGTTTTAGATATTGTCAACTTAAGATATAAAAGGGCAACTATTTTAGGATATGAATCTCACTCACATTTCGTTTTAGAAGAACGAATGGCAGAATCTCCTAAAAATGTTATCAATTTTTTAGATGATTTCCTTATTAAAGCTAAACCCGCAGCACAACAAGAATTTGAAAATCTTTCAAATTTCGCTAAAAAAGATGGGGTTCATCAACTTGAAAAATGGGATAGTGCTTATTATTCTGAAAAACTTAAAAAGAATCTTTTTGATTTAGAAGAAGAACAGTTAAAACCATATTTTAAATTAGAAAACGTACTACAGGGTGTTTTTACTGTTTCCAATAAACTATTTGATTTAGAGTTTGAAGAAATTAATACAATAGATAAATACCACGATGATGTTAAAACTTATAAAGTAACAAATACATCTGGTAATTATATTGCTATTTTATATGCTGATTTTTTCCCAAGAAAAGGAAAACGAAATGGCGCATGGATGACTTCATTTAAAGGACAATGGCAAAAAGATGGAGAAAACTCAAGACCACATATTTCAATTGTATGTAATTTTACAAAACCTACTGAAACTAAACCTTCATTATTAACTTTTAATGAAGTTACTACATTGTTTCACGAATTTGGACATGCATTGCACGGAATGTTGGCAGATACAATATATCCTAGTTTATCTGGCACAAATGTTTATTGGGATTTTGTAGAACTTCCTAGTCAGCTGTTAGAAAACTGGTGTTACGAAAAAGAAGCTTTGAATCTTTTTGCTAAACATTATGAAAGCAATGAACCTATCCCTATGGATTTTATTGGAAAAATTAAAAAATCTGCTAACTTCTTAGAAGGAATGCAAACATTACGTCAGATAAGTTTTGGAATTTTAGATATGAATTGGCATAGTAAAAATCCTTCTGAAATAAAAGACGTAAAAGAATTTGAAACTATAAGTTTTGAAAACACTCAATTATTTCCTGACTTTAAAGAGAATTGTATGAGTACTTCATTTTCGCATATTTTTCAAGGTGGTTATTCATCTGGTTATTATTCTTACAAGTGGGCAGAAGTTTTAGATGCAGATGCTTTTGGATTGTTTTTAGAAAATGGGATTTTTGACAAAAAAACTGCTCAAAAATTTAAAGATGCCATTTTAACTAAAGGAGGTACAAAAAAGCCTATGGATTTATATGTTAAATTCAGAGATCAAAAACCAAATAATCACGCTTTATTAAAACGAGCTGGCTTATTAAAATAATCAAAATGTGTTAAAAAAAAGTGAGATTCTATGTTGAACTCACTTTTTTTTATGCAATTTCTATAAATAAACGGTATATTTTTTTACAACAAATGGAATTTTGATCACAACAAACGACATGTTAAATGTGCTTGAAACGCTTGTTTTACATTATGTATGGTGCGTTTTATTAAATAAATGGTAATTTTTATTGAATTTTATTTGTCTTATTGAAAACAAAATGTATCTTAGCTGTGTTAGAATTTCATAAACCCAAAAAACTACTCTATGAATTTTAACTAAATTGACATATTGTCGGATCAAGTCCAAAAGTTGTGGGATTTTAGTTTTACGCAAAAATATTTGTTAGTCTAAAGAGAAAGAACTCTACATTTCTAACACCTCTAAATTGTGAT
>SDWL01000037.1 GCA_004195315.1 Lutibacter sp. | reverse complement strand
GCGTTTGTTTAATTTAAAATTATATATTTGTTGCTTAATGATTATTAAACAAACAATTATGAAAAAAAATTATTATTTATTGTTAACTCTGTTAATGGTATTTTTTGTTCAAAGTTTATTTGCTCAATCAATAACTGTTAAAGGGGTTGTTAAGTCAAATGATGACGGACTTCCTTTGCCGGGGGTAGGTATTATTATTAAAAATACTTCTACTGGAAGTGTAACTGATTTTGATGGGAACTACCAAATACAAGCTGATATGAATTCAGTTTTAGTATTTTCTTATGTAGGTTTTACATCACAAGAAATTATTGTAACATCTAATGTTGTCAATGTAACTCTTGTTTCTGGCGAAAGCTTAGATGAAGTTGTTATTACCGCATTAGGTATTAAAAAAGAAAGAAAATCTCTAGGTTATGCTGTGCAAGCGGTTAAGGCTGAAGAGCTTTTAGAAGGTAACCAAAGTAGTATGGTTAACGGATTGCAAGGAAAGGTATCTGGTGTAACTGTTGTGAATTCAGGTGGAGCACCTGGTTCTTCAGCAATTATTATGATTAGGGGTGGTTCTTCTATTACTGGAAACAACCAGCCTTTATTTATTGTAGATGGGCTTCCAATTGATAACTCTACTACTTCTAGTTTAGAAGTTGCAAGTTCAAATAGAGCTTCAGATATCAATCCTGAAGATATTGAAAGTATCTCGGTTCTTAAAGGTCCTGCAGCTGCTGCATTGTATGGTATACAAGCTGCTGAAGGAGCGGTAATAATAACTACTAAAAAAGGGAAAGCTGGTGCAAGTGTTGTAACTTATTCAGGTTCAGTTTCTGTTGATAATATTTTAGGAACGCCTGATGTGCAAACACTTTATGGCCAAGGAGAACAAATTGTTAATGCTGGAAGTACAACTATAAATACAGATTCTCCTCTTTCATGGGGAAATAGTACTGCAGGATCTCCAGTATTTAATAATATTGAAGATTTTTTTAGCACAGCTATAACTTCAAATCATACTGTAAGTTATTCAGGAGGTACTGATAAAAGTAATATCTATTTTTCAATAGGTGATATTTCACAAGATGGTGCTATTGAAAGTACAAGTTATGATAAGACATCTTTTAGGATTAATACCTCTTCAGCTATTAATGATAATCTTACTGTAGGTGTGTCTGCAAATTATATAACTACAAAAACTAATAGTACAAAGCAAGGGAATGCTTCAGGAAGTAGTTTTTTAAGTTTATTAGGATATCCAGCAAATGTGAATGTTTCAGATTATTTAAATGCTGATAATTCTCAACAAAGCTTTTTTCTTGATCAACAGTTTGATAACCCTTATTGGAGTATAAAGAATAGCCCAAATACTGATGAAGTTAATCGTTTAATGGGTATTGTTAGTTTAAATTATAAATTTTTAGAGAATTTTAATCTTTCTTATAAGTTAGGTATTGATAATTATACACAATTCAATAAAAAAATAACTGGAGATGGTTCACTTGTTGATAATAGAGAAGACGGTTATATTAGTCAGTTTGAAAGCGATCATAAAAGATTAAATTCTAACTTAATGTTAAGTTTTCAAAAAAATATCACTGAAGACTTTTCTGTAGATGCATTGATAGGAAATTCTGTTGAGGAATTAGATGTTAGAACTACATATATGAGAGGTGATGGTTTTCAAGCACCAGGAATATACAGTATTGGAAATGTAAAAATTGAAGATCAACGTATTACTGAAGGAATTTCAAGAAAACGTATGGTAGGTGTTTTTGGAGAGTTAAAATTTGGGTGGCAAAATGCCTTATTTTTAACAGCAACAGGAAGAAATGACTGGTCTTCTACGTTACCTATAGATAAAAGATCATTCTTTTACCCATCAATTGGGATGTCAGCTGTTGTAACAGATTTATTTAAAAATGCAGGTAATGATATAACATCTTCTAATGGATTAACGTATTTACAATTAAGATCAACTTGGGCTAAAGTTGGTAAAGATGCCCCAATAGGTGCTTTAGAAAGTTCTTTATCTACAAATATAAATTCATTGGCAAGTTCAGGTTACACATACAATGGTGTTGATGTTGGGAATCCAAATTTAGAGCCAGAGTTTACAAATAGTTTTGAAATTGGTTTAGATGCTCGCTTCTTTGAAAGTAGAATTGGTTTAGATTTTACCTATTATACCAGTACATCTGATAATCAAATTCTTAGAGATATAAGGGTTCCTCCAACTACAGGTACGTTTTATGCAACATTAAATGGTGGTTCTATTACAAACAGTGGTTTAGAAGCTCTTCTTTCTATTAAAGTATTACCAAGAACATCTGAATTCAAATGGAATGTTGATTTAAATTTTGGAATGAACGATAGTAAAGTAAATGAATTACCAGGATTTTTAAACGAAGTTTATTTGTCGGATTCTTGGACGTATAGAGCTACTGCTGCTGGTGCTGCAATTTTAGACGGTTCACTTTTTGGTTTAAGAGGGTATAGACCTAAGAGAAATGATAATGGGGAAGTTATAATAGAAGCTAATGGATTACCAAAGTTATCAGTTGAAACATATGATGATGTAACACGTATGCCAGATTGGACTTTAGGTTTCTCTAATACTTTTAGTTACAAAGATTTCCGTTTATCATTTTTACTAGACATTGTACAAGGTGTTGATGTTTATAATGCTACAGAATCTGCATTAGTATATAACGGTCTTAGTACACAAACACTAAATAGAAATGAAACAATAGTGCTACCAGGTGTTGATGCAAGTGGAGCAGTAAATACAGTGCCAGTTGCTATGGATCAGTTTTTTTATCAGGAGTATTACTATAAAAATACTGAGAATTTTATTGAAGATGGTTCTTTTGCAAGATTAAGATATGTAACGTTATCTTATAAATTACCTGGTACATTACTTGAGAAAACTGCATTTTCTTCAGTTGAGTTTTTTGCTACAGGAAGAAATTTATTTACAATAACCAATTATAGTGGTGTAGATCCTGAAGTTAATACATTTGGAGCTGGAATATCTGGCGCTGGATCTATGTCTATAGATAATTTAGGTACACCAAATATGGCAGGGTTCGATTTAGGCTTAAAAGTTAGATTCTAAAAAATTATAAATTATGAAATTATACAAATATTTAATATTGATTTCAATAGCCATAACTACTTCATGTAGTGACGACTATTTTGATGTGAATAGCTCTGAGACAAAACCAACAACATCTTCTTTGCCAGCGCAGTATAGAATACAAGGAGCTATAGAACAAACAACAGCTCAAGCTCAATACAGAGGAAGTAGAGAAGTTTTAGGGATTACTCAGTACGGGTCTCAAAATGTTACTAATTACTATTCAGAAACTTGGAGTAGTCATATGACTACAGGACGTTATTTTTTATGGCAAAATGCATATGTGTATTCATTGCCTAATACAGCCGATTTAATAGTTTTAGGAGAAAGAGACAATGTACCTAATTTTACAGCAGTAGGAAAAATTCTTAGAGCTTATGTTTTAGGAATGACTACAGACCAATACGGAGATATTGTATTGGATGAAACTTACGATGGAGTATCTTCAATGAATATTACACCAAAATTTAGCACACAAGAAGAAATCTATGAAGCAATTTTTAATTATTTAGATGAAGCTATAGCTGAGTTAGATATGCCAAGTGCTATAGGGTTAAATGAAGAAGGTGGAGATGTGCTTTATCAAGGTGATCAAGATAGTTGGAAGAAATTTGCGTATGCAATAAAAGCTAGATATTTAAATCATTTAAATAAAAAAGCTGTATATGATGCAGATGCTGTAATAGCGGCATGTCAATTAGCAATTAACTCTAATCAATTAAACGCTCAAAAAGTTTATGGTGGTGGAGAAGTATCAAATGATGTTCAACCATTTGCGGTTGGAGGTTATGGCTCATCAAGAATGGATTATTTCTCAGACTTTTTTGTTAATTTGTTAAAGAACCCATTAAATATAGATGGTGCATCTTGGGATCCAAGATTAGAAATAATTGTTCCAGAAGCTGTTAACAGTGGTTATCATGGTGTAGTAACTGGTAGAGGTTTAGATGGTAACCCAGGAGATGATTATTCTTTGGGTAATGGCGGTTTTTACACAAGTCCAAATTCAACAACTGATATGATTAATTTTAGTGAAGTTAAATTTATTGAGGCTGAAGCTAAATTTAGAAAAGGAGATTTACCAGGTGCTTATACTTCATTTAAAGAAGGTGTTCAGGCAGATTTAGAAAAGTTAGGTGTAGATTCAGAAGCAAGCTCAACATATTTAGCTTTATTAGATACTGAAGTAGGAGCTAGTAATATTAGTTTATCGCATATTATGGTTCAAAAATATATTGCAAATGTATTGAATCCAGAAACTTGGGTTGATATGAGAAGAATGGATTATAGTTCTGATATTTACCATGGTTTAAAACGCCCTGAGAATGTTAATTTAAATATTTTCCCAGGCGATAATGATTGGATTCAAGCAATGTGTTATGAATACAATGAAGAAGATAGAAATTATGAAAATATGCCAGATAATGATCCAGCTATTAGATTAACAACACCACTTTGGTGGAATCAAAATTAGTTTTAATTAACTAAATTTTATATTAAAAACCGTCTAAAATATATTTTAGACGGTTTTTTTATTAGTATTAAAGATTAGATGAAGACTTATTAATATTTGTTTTTTAAATGGATATTAAGGGTGTAGCTTTATTCAAAGAACATTTGCTAAAACATATATTTTACTATTAATGATTGGATAAGCATAATAAAATATTCTAAAAGCGCATAAATTAGAATAACAAGATGTTTTCTGTAGGTATCTAAAGAATTGTAAGACCTTTTTCTTTAAAAGAATTAAAGATTTGATTGTCACGAGAAATGTCTGTTACGATGGTATTTATTTTGTTGATGGGAGAGACAGTATATCTTTCCCCTTCGTTTAATTTTTTTTTTGTGCAAAGTACAATAACACTATTACTTGCCGAAAATCATACATTTTTTAATATGAGAAACTTCCCAATCAGGCTCGGTCATACCAGTTGAAACATTTATGTCACCAGTACCCATAAAGCAGCTCTTAATTTAGATATTGAACAGACTACATCAAGTCCTACTGTCACTTGTGCAGCTTTGTTTAATTTTCCACCTATAAATATGATTTCAATTGAGGGATGTTCTGTAAGTTGTATTGTTATTGGGAGGCTGTATGTGTATATTGTGGCATTTATATTTGGAGGAATAATTTTTGCAAGTTGAAGGTTTGTTGTACTTCCAATCATTATAATAACTTGACCATATTTGATGAGTTTTACAATTTTTTTGCAATACAGTTCTTTTTATTTAAATTGTAATTCCCTCTTTTTTAGTAAGAAGGAGCATTGGCGTCTATTGGAAGCGCGCCTCCATGTACTTTTTTTATCAACCCTTTGGTTGATAATTCATTAGGGTCACGTCATACTAGTATCTTCTGAGACATTTAATTCAATGCTTAGATCAGTGGATAATACTTTTCTACTTAATTTAATTTTATCTAATATATGTTGATGTCATTTTTCTTTTAGCATGATTTATCTTTTGTGGTAATACGTATAAACAGTTAAAAATGTGCAGTTTATTTCATATATATAATGATTTTCACTTAATTTATGTCTGAACTAGCGCTTTTTTTTGTGTTTTATTCCAATTTTTTTTGAAATGCAGTGTAACTTAATCAATTTCACCATATAATTAGTAATTATATGCGTGTTTATTATGCATATATTCACGTTTATTCATAAAATAATATATATTTGTTAAAATAATTTTAAAAATTAGATATTATGAGTAAAAAAATTACTTTTTCTTTTCTTGTTTTTTTTGTAACAGCATTTTCTTTATTATTTGCGCAAGAGGTATCCGTAAGTGGTAAGGTAACTGATGTTTATGGTAATTTATTGCCAGGTGTTAATATTCAAATAAAAGGAACAAAAATTGGTGTAGCTACAGATTTCGATGGAAATTATCAAATTGAAGCTAAGAATGAAAATGTTTTAATTTTTTCTTTTTTGGGATTTAAAACTAAAGAAGTTCCTATTAGTGGTTCAATTCTAAATGTGTCTCTTGAAGAAGATTCAAATCAATTAACAGAAGTTGTGGTTACTGCTTTTGGTATTAAGCGGGAAACTAAAGAATTGGGTTATTCTGTATCTCAGGTAAAGACTGAAGATTTAGAGCTGAATGGTCAATCTAGTGCCATGTCTGCGTTGCAGGGACGCGTTGCAGGTGTGCAAATAAGTCAAACGTCAGGATCGTCAGGTGGAGGTGTTGATATTTTGATAAGGGGAGTTACTTCAGTAAACCCTAATAGAAGTAATCAACCACTAATAATTATTGATGGCTTAGCTATGGATAATGATACATTCTCAGGTGATGTTTTGCCGAGCGCTGGCACAAATTCTCCAAGTAGTTCAGAGCAATTTTCATTTTCAAATAGAGCGTCTGATATCAATCCAGAGGATATTGAGAGTTTTAGTGTCTTAAAAGGTGCAGCAGCAACGGCTTTATATGGTGTAAGAGCATCTAATGGAGCAATTATTATTACAACAAAAAAAGGTAAGCAAGGTAAAGCGAAAATTAGTTTAACAGCATCTACTACTTTTAGAAATATTAATAAAACTCCAGAACTACAAGAAACTTACCGTGAAGGTTTCAGTGGATTACCAAGGGCTTTATATACTCCAGAAACGGATAGTGGGTTTACTAGATTAGGCGGAACTGTTTTTTATTCATGGGGTCCAAAATATTCAGATGATTCTGTTACACTGGGAGATGGTACGGTTGTAGATTTAACAGATGATAAATTTTATAGCCCTTATGATTTATTCAGAACAGGTATAAATAAACAAATTAATTTTAGTTTAAGTGGTGCAGGTGAAAAACTTGACTATTTCTTTTCTGTAGGTAATAGTAATGAAGATGGAGTTTTACCAAATACTTATTATGATAAAACCACTTTAAGATTTAAAGGAGGGTATCAAGTTACAGATAATTTTAACATTAATTCTTCTATTTCTTACACCAATTCAGGAGGAGCAAGAGGTAATGGGGGAGATAAATCCGTATTTAGTTCTTTATCTTATTATTCAGGAACATTTCCTATAAATGACTATCAAAATACTGATGGAACACAGAGAAACTATTCTTTTGGTGTTATTGATAATCCACGTTATTTCTTAGAAAAAAGCCCATTAACTGACGATGTAAATCGTTGGATTGGTAATGTATCTTTAAACTGGTCTCCAAAGGAGTGGATTAATGTAACTTATGCCGCTCAAGTTGATAATTATTCAGATAAAAGAAATCGTTTTATGGTACCTGAGTTAGATGCCGGAAGCCAAGTTGGAGGATTTATTGTGGATCAAAATATTAACTTTGTAGGTTTAGAATCCAACTTGTTAGTTTCTTTAAACAAAGATTGGACAGAAGATTTTAGTACTACATTAACTTTAGGAAATCAAATATCAGATACTAAACGTGATTATTCTTGGATACGTGGAGAAACTCTAAATGTTCCTGGCATTAATGATTTATCAAATACAATAAATATGTTTGCAGGAAAAAGTATTACTCAGAACAGAAATATAGGTGTTTTTGGTGAGTTGGTAATGGCTTATAAAAATAAATTGTTTTTAACTGTAACAGGGAGAAATGATTGGGTTTCAACATTGCCAAAAGAAAATCGGTCGTTCTTTTATCCTTCAGTTAGTTTAGCATATGATATTCATGACTTATTTGATAAAGATAGTGAGTTTTTTACTTTTGGAAAAATTAGAACCTCTTGGGCTGAAGTAGGTAAAGGACCTCTATTTGGTCAAGTTGGACATTATTTTGTGGCTGATGGAGATTTCCCTTTTGATGGAGCTGGAGGATATAGGTCAAGTACATTATTGGGAGATACTAATATGATACCTGAGAAAAACAGATCTTATGAAATTGGAGCGGATTTACGCTTTTTTAGCAATAGAGTTCGTTTAGATTATTCTTATTATAAAACTAGAATTAAAAATCAAATATTTACTGTTGGAACTGCGTTTTCTACAGGCTTATCAGGAATAGTTAGAAATGCTGGGGATTTTGAAACATTTGGGCACGAGTTATTAATATCAGCAGATATTATAAAAACTGATGATTTTAAATGGGAAACAACCATTAACTGGGGTACCAATGAAGGTAAAGTAATATCATTACCGGAAGATGTTGAAAGCTTAATTTTTGCAAACTCTGGTTTCGCAGGTGTAACTTCTGAAATTAGAGATGGAGATAAAATGGGAAGTTTATACGGTTGGAAATGGCGTTATGAAAACGGAGAACGTTACATAGATGCAAATGGAAAACCTGAAGTTGATTTTACTGAAAGGCAAAAAGTAGGGAATGCTTTCCCAGACTTTATTGCATCAATAGGAAATAATATATCCTATAAAAACATCAGATTAAATTTCTTATTAGAATGGAAAAAAGGCGGGGATTTATACGATTCAGGTAGAAGAAATGCTATTAGAAATGGTATTTTAAAAGTAACTGAATTTAGAAATGAAACTACAGTTTTAGATGGTGTTATGGATGATGGTAATGGAGGATTTATTCCAAATACAACTGAAGTATTAATAGATCAAAATTATTATAGAAGTTCAACAGATTATAATAGAGCCTCGGAAATTTTAGTGCAAGATGCATCTTGGGTTAAACTTCGTACAATTGGAATTAACTACAGTTTTAAGGGAGTTATATTAGAAAAATTGCATATGGATAATTTATCTATCTCTGCAAATGCTAACAATTTGTTATTATGGACACCATGGGAAGGTTATGATCCAGAAGGGAGTCAATATAGTGCAGGTACAAATGTTTACGGGTTTACGGGTTTAAGTACACCTTTAAGCGAGAGTTATTCATTAGGAGTTAAACTAGGATTTTAAAAATTAGATTATGATGAAAAAACTTATAACAAGAACAATAACAATTACATTATTAGTAGTTTTGATTTCTGCTTGTAGTGATTCGTATTTTGACATAAATACCCCGTCTGGGACAGTTGAACCAGAACAATTAAGAATGAGTGACTTACTGGCGCCAATAATTCATAGTACAATGGAAGGGCAGCGTTCCGCCGAATTAACTTTTGGTAATTATGTCCAAAACTTTGTTGGAGTAGGAGGAGTAGCTTCAGGTGAGACAACCGCAAGTGGTCTTTGGAGCCAAGTATATTTATATATTTTACCAAATCTAAAGGTTATTAAAGAAAAAGCTGCTGTAGAAGGAGCAACACATTATAGTGCAGTTGCAGATATATTAACAGCTATTAATTTAGGAATTGCTACAGATACTTGGGATAAAATACCGTATTTTGAAGCATCTTTGGGTGCTGGAGAAAATCTTTTCCCATCTTTTAATTCGCAAGAATTAATATATACTGAAATTTTTGCTTTACTAGATAGCGCAATAAGTGTATTAGAAAGCGCTGATGATTCTGGAATCTCATTAGGAAGAGAAGATTTAATTTATAATGGAAATATAGAGCAGTGGTTAAGAGCTGCATATACAATAAAAGCTCGTTACCAATTACATTTAGTTAACAGTGGTACCGTATCAGCTGATGATGTTTTAACAACCATAGCAAACGGTTTTACATCAAATTCAGATGATTTTCAAATGTTTTATGATGATAAAAATATCAATCCTTGGTATTCTCAAGAGATTTTAGCTAGAAATACTGGAAATTTCCATAATGATATTGCAAGTCAAATGGTAAGTTCTATGAATGGTGATTATTATCCTTTTGAAAGTGGTCTTGTTGAAATAGATCCTAGATTACCACGCTTTGCCAAGAATGATGGAAGTTCTGAGTGGAAAGGTTACGTTAGTGGCGGCGGAGGGTTATCTCCTGATGGTCTTACCAGTGGGAATACTCAATTTGTTGAAGGTGGGTATTACACTAGTATTGATTCTCCGTTGTTGTTAATTAGTTATGCTGAGGCTATGTTTATTAAAGCTGAAGCTGCTTTTTTAGCTAATGGTGGAAATACAACGAGTGTAGGTTCAAATAGTATTGCTTATTCAGCTTATATGGAAGGTGTTACAGCTAGTATGGATAAATATGATGTTGATGGCTCAGATTATATGGCAGATACATCAGTTGATGTTGAAGAAGCAGGATTAATGCTGAATCATATTATGAAAGAAAAATATATTCATAATTTCTTAAACCCTGAAACATTTGTAGATTATAGACGATATAATTTTTCTGACGATGTTTTTAAAGGGTTAACTATCCGTGAAGAATTGGATTCAAGCGGTGATTATGCGGGTGAATGGTTTAGAAGAGCAACATACCCAGCTTCTGAACTTAATCGTAACCGTGTAAATGTAGAAGCTAATCAACAAACTCCTGTTACACCACTTTCTGTCTCTTATACACATCT
>SDWL01000394.1 GCA_004195315.1 Lutibacter sp. | reverse complement strand
AGATGTGTATAAGAGACAGCATATACCTAATTTAATTACGCTACTTAACTTATTATCAGGAACGATAGCTGTTATATTTGCTGTTCATAACGAATTAGTAATAGCTGCATATTTAGTATTTCTTGGAATATTATTTGACTTTTTTGACGGTTTTGCCGCTAGGATTCTAAATGTTCAGGGTGAACTAGGAAAGCAATTAGATTCTTTAGCTGATGTTGTTACAAGTGGAGTAGTGCCTGGAATTGTAATGTATCAACTACTTTTTAATGCAATACATAAGCCATGGTTGGATAATTTATCTTGTGAAGTTGGAAATTTGAAAACTTTTGATGAATTCCATTTACATTGGATTCCTTTTGCTGGTTTATTAATTACATTGGCTGCCGCTTATAGATTGGCTAAATTTAATATTGATGAAAGACAGACTAGTTCATTTATAGGTTTGCCTACTCCTGCAGCAGCATTGGTAGTTTTGTCATTACCCTTAATTTTAACATTTAGTTCGATTGAATTTGCCAATACTATGATTGATAATGTGTGGTTTTTAATTGGATTAACCGTACTTCTTAGTTATTTAATGAATGCTGAAATTCCTTTATTTTCATTAAAGTTTAAAGATTATAGTTGGAAAAATAATAAGGTAAAATTTGGTTTCATTGCACTTACAGCCGTTTTAAGCGTTTTACTTCAATTTGTAGCAATACCTGTAATTATTGCAGTGTATATAATAATTTCACTGGTAACTAAAGAATAAGTACATAATTGTAGTTTATTTTAGCCGAAATAGAATGGTATTTAACATTAAAAAAAGAGAGCTATTTAGCTCTCTTTTTTTTAATATAGTAAGTAACAGAATTAGTATTCTATAAACATTATCTCATAATTGTTTGCTTTCTATCAGGACCTACTGAAACTATTTTAATAGGAACTTCAACAAAATCTTCAATAAATTTAATGTAATCATTTAATTCTTTTGGAAGCGCATTATTATTTGACATTGAAGTTAAATCTTCTTTCCACCCTTTAAATTCAGTATAAATAGGTGTTACATTATGTTCTTCAATATTATAAGGGAAATGTGTTATTTCTGCTCCTTTATAATTGTAAGAAGTACATGCTTTTAAAGTTTTAAAACCTGAAAGAACATCCCCTTTCATCATCATTAATTGAGTAACACCATTAATTTCAACGGCATATTTTAAAGCAACTAAATCTAACCAACCACAACGACGAGGTCGACCTGTAGTGGCACCAAACTCCATACCAATTCTAGCCATTTCCTTTCCATCTTCATCAAATAATTCAGTAGGGAATGGTCCAGACCCAACACGTGTTGTATATGCTTTGAAAATTCCAAAAACATCTCCGATTTTATTTGGAGCAACACCTAAACCAGTACAAGCGCCAGCAGCAGTAGTAGTTGAGGATGTTACAAACGGATAGGTTCCAAAATCAATATCTAGCAATGAGCCTTGTGCTCCTTCAGCTAAAATTGTTTTTTTATTTTTAATAGCATTGTTTAAATATTCTTCACTATCAATAAAAGTTAATTCTTTTAATACATTGATAGCATTAAAAAACTCAGTTTCTAGTTCTTTTAAATCATATTGAATATCCACTTCAAAAAACTTAAGCATTCTTAAGTGTTTTTCAACAAGAGCTTGATATTTATCTTTCCAGTTATCTAATTCTAAATCCCCTACACGCATACCGTTCCTACCGGTTTTATCCATATAAGTAGGTCCAATTCCTTTTAAAGTTGATCCAATTTTGGATTTTCCTTTAGAAGTTTCACTTGCAGCATCTAATAGACGGTGTGTTGGTAAAATTAAATGAGCTTTTCTTGATATTAATAATTTAGTTTTAAAATCTAAATTATAGGCTGCTAAGTTTTCTAATTCTTTTTTAAAAATTACAGGATCTATTACAACACCATTTCCTATAAGGTTTATAGCCTTTTCATGAAAAATACCTGATGGAATTGTATGCTGTCTCTTATACACATCT
>SDWL01000393.1 GCA_004195315.1 Lutibacter sp. | reverse complement strand
GATTAATATCTATTTTTTTTTGATCGCCTAAATATCCGAAAACTTTATGAGATGGAAATAAAAAAGTAACTATATCACCTTCATTCATCAATTTTAATCCATTTCTTAATCCTTCTATTATTTCTTGTTGGTCTACAAAATATTTTTGTTCACCTATTTCTTCTGAATTATAAATAATTGTATTATTTAAATCGAAAACTTCATAAGTATACAAAATTTCATCACCAAATTTGGGTGCATACGTAGTTGCATTTTTTTGTTCAAATTTATACCAAAAACCATTTGAAGAAGCTATGTACGTATTTAAAGAATCTAATTTCATAACTTCTTTAATTGCATTTTCTTCATCCAAAATTATTGATTTATTCAAAGAAACAGATTCTTGCATAAAAGAATACGTTTTTCTACCTACTGGCTTCCTTGCAATGGTGTTTCCACACGATAACAATAGAAATGAAATACCTAAAAGTAAAAAACTATGCTTCATAAGAATTTATTAATTCGTTTTTATAGTTAGGAAGTACATTTAAAAAATTAGAAATTGTTGCTTCCATTGATACTAACGACTTTCCTCCTGCTGCATTGTCATGACCGCCTCCATCAAAATGTTCACGTGAAAATTTATTTACAGAAAAACTTCCTTTTGATCTCAATGAAATTTTAATAATTTGTTGTTCAGTATCTTCAATAAAAATGACTGCAAAAATAACACCTTCTAAAGATAATGCATAATTTACAACACCTTCCGTATCTCCTTTTTCATACTTAAAAGCATCTAATTCTTGTTGACTTAATGTAATGTATGCCGTTTTAAGATTTTCAATTACAACTAAATTACTTAAAGAACGCCCCAAAAGTTGTAATCTACTGTATGAGTTTGTATCATACACATTGTTGTGTATTTTGGCGTTTTCGGCACCTCTATCAATTAATTCTGCAACAATTCTATGTGTTGTGCTAGTTGTTGAAGGAAACCGAAACGAACCAGTATCCGTCATAATTCCTGTGTATAAACAATTAGCAATATCAACATTTATACTATTTACATCTTCTAATTTCTCTAAAAAATGATACACCATTTGACACGTTGAACAAATTGAAACATCTGAATATAAGTAGGTTGCAATATCATCAGGTTGTTGATGATGGTCAATCATTATAAACGTACCTTTATAATCCTCTAACGTCTTTTGCATATCACTACCAACTCTATGCAACGCATTAAAATCTAATAAGAAAATTATTGAAGCCTCCTCTATACAACTTTTCGATTGCCTATTTTGTGTGTCAAATTTAAAAACTTCTTCTGAATCTGGTAACCACTTTAAAAAACTTGGATAATCATTTGGCGCAACTACTGTTGCTCTATGTCCTTTATTTTTTAAATAATGATACATTGCCAAACTAGCACCAATTGCATCACCATCTGGATTTCTATGTGGCACAATCACAACATTTTTAGGTGTAGAAAGCAACGCTTTTATTTCCTTTATTTCGTCTATATTCATAAGGAGCAAATATACAAATAATACTATATTTTATTTAGTTAAGGGCTGTATATTTGTTGAAATTATATTTAAAATTTTTAAAAATGAATCTGTCTTTCCAGAAACTTTTTTTAGATCCTCTTTTACTTCATCAATTCTTTGAGCAATTTTGATAATCATTTCAGAATTATTCTTAATTGAATTTATACTATCTTCTACTTGTTGAGATAGTCCTTGAGATTTTGATGCATTTGAAATTTTGTTTACCTCTTCTTGCAATTTGGTAGTTTGGTCATTGATCTTGTTGACTAGGTTAAATTGTGTTCTTACTTGATTTAATCCAGAGTATAGTTTTTGTGTGTCATCTTCTATAATGTTGATTTGTTTTGATTGTTTTTGAATATGTTCTAATGTTGATGTTAGTGTATCTATCATTCCCTTCATTGATACTAAGATCTTTTGGTTCTCACCAAAAATTTTTGACATTCCCTTGATCTCTTTTTGCAAGGCCTTGTTAGAATCTGAAACTGATGCCACTTTCTTGAGTCTGTCTCTTATACACATCT
>SDWL01000392.1 GCA_004195315.1 Lutibacter sp. | reverse complement strand
TAATTATATCCAAAATAAACTTAAAAAATGAATACTTAAAATATTATATAATAATCATTATAATTTTCTCTAATGAAAATCTACTTACATATATTAAAAATATAAAAATAAATACATTATGAAAGATAAAAAAACCGTAACCACAGAAGCTGGAGCTCCTGTAAATCATTATCAGGACACTCAAAGCGTTGGAGCTAGAGGACCATTACTATTACAAGATTATTTTTTACATGAAAAATTAGCAACTTTTAATAGAGAACGAATACCAGAACGTATAGTACACGCTAAAGGATCTGGCGCTTACGGAACGTTTACCGTAACACATGATATTACAAAATACACAAGAGCAAAAATATTTTCAGAAATAGGTAAAAAAACAAAAATGTTCACACGTTTTTCTACTGTAGGAGGAGAAAAGGGATCTGCTGACACAGAACGTGATCCTCGTGGATTTGCATTAAAATTTTATACTGAAGATGGAAACTGGGATTTAGTTGGTAACAATACACCTGTATTTTTTATTAAAGACCCAAAAAAATTCCCAGACTTTATTCATACTCAAAAAAGAGATCCTTATACCAACTGTAAATCACCAACAATGGTTTGGGATTATTGGTCGTTAAATCCTGAAAGTTTACATCAAGTATTAATATTAATGTCTGATAGAGGAACACCAAATGGTTATCGCTTTATGAATGGCTACGGAAGCCATACATTTTCTATGGTAAATAATAAAAACGAACGTACTTATGTGAAGTTTCATTATAAAACAATGCAAGGCAATAAAACTTTTACAGATGCTGAAGCAACCGCATTAAAAGGTACCGACCCAGATTATGCACAACGTGATTTAGTTGATGCTATTGAAAGGGGTGACTCCCCAAAATATGCTCTAAAAATTCAGGTAATGACTTTAGATGAGGCAAAAACCTTCCGTTGGAATCCGTTTGATTTAACAAAAATTTGGCCTCATAACGACTTTCCTTTAATTGATGTTGGAGAAATTGAATTGAATGAAATACCAGCAAACTATTTTCAAGATGTTGAGCAAGCTGCTTTTGCACCGTCAAATTTAGTAGACGGAATTGGTTTTTCACCAGATAAAATGCTACAAGGTAGAATTTTAGCGTATCCAGATGCTCATCGTTATAGGATTGGAGTTAACTTTCAATCACTTCCTGTAAATAAATGCCCTTATGATACAAACAATTACCATAGAGACGGCGCAATGCGTTTTGATGGAAATGGAGAAAGTTCACCAAATTACCACCCAAATAGTTTTGACAATTTAGAAGAAGATGTTTCTTATAAAGGACTTAACTATGAATTAGGCACTAATATTGCAGGTTATTTTGATAGAAATAAAAATGACGATGATCATTTTACACAACCAGGCAACTTATTTAAAATTATGACTGCTGAACAAAAAGCAAATACAATTAGCAATATTATTGGTGCTATGAGTGGTGTTAGTGGTCCAAAAAGAGATGAAATTATTAACTTACAATTATGTCATTGGTTTAGAGCTGATGCTCAATTAGGGATGGGAGTTGCAAAAGGACTAAATGTAAAAATTGATTCAAAATTACTAAGATAAACTAAATTGGAAGCTTCTTTAAAATATGTGCTTATATTAAGTAAAAGAACTCAAAAACAGCTTCTTATTACACATAATGAAGTTTCTATTTTACGTTCATTTATTAAAAATACAATTAAAAACGAAGTAATGATAATAAACACTAATCTTGGATTAGAGGTTTATTATCTCTCTTCGTTAAATTACGAGAATCTAATCACAAATACTTTTCTTTTGCTCACTTCTAAAAATGGAAAGGAATCTAAAGAATATTGCATGGCATCATATAATTCAATAACTGAACAAAAAGAAGAAATTCAAAAGTCTTTAATTAAATTATCTAATATGCCTTTAGCATTTACCTGTTATTCTAATAATTTATTTCGCCAACTTAAAATTAATCAATCCGAAAACCCTCAAATAATAACAGTATTATTTTCTATATGGAAAGATGTTTTAGAAACAATAAATTTAAATAAAAATACAGAACTATTTATACACTGTCTCTTATACACATCT
>SDWL01000391.1 GCA_004195315.1 Lutibacter sp. | reverse complement strand
AAATATAGCTATAAATTTTACGTTTAACCTGCATTGATATAAACTTTGAAGTTTTTTTTAGTAACCTTTAAATTATTATTTATGAAGAAATTATTTTTAATAACAGTATTGTTATTTGGTATTATTATAACAATGAATTCTCAAGAAATGACTAATCATGCAATTGGAATTAGATTTGGAGATAATGATGGATTTGGTGGTGAAATTTCATATCAGCGTCAATTATCAGAAACCAATCGTTTTGAAGTTGATTTAGGATATAGGGATCATAAAAATTTTAATGCATTTAAGTTAACAGGAATATATCAATGGCTTTGGAATATTGATGAAGGTTTTAATTGGTATGCAGGATTTGGTGCAGGTATTGGTTCTTGGAGTTTTAATAATGGGGTTGTTTCAGATATTGAAGATGGTATTTTTATAAATGCCGATGGAAATATTGGTATAGAATATAATTTTGAAATACCTATTTTAATTTCACTTGATTTCAGGCCTGAAATAGGAATTATTGGTGAGTATGGTAAAGATACAGACTTGGATTTAGCCTTGTCAATTAGGTATCAATTCAATTAATTTAATTATTATTTGATAAAAAGCACTTCGAGTGCTTTTTTTTTATGTAAAAACTTAATTAACCTTTTGTTTTTTTTATCTTCACACGAATTTTAAAACTTTTTGATGAAAAAATTAGCATTGCATTGGCAAATAATACTGGGAATGGTTGTAGGTGTTTCAGTAGGTTTATTAATGACACAGTTTGAAGGAGGTAAAGAAATTGTACAAGACTGGATAAAACCATTTGGTAAAATATTTATTAATGCATTGAAACTAATTGCAGTTCCATTAATATTAGCGTCACTTATAAAAGGTGTTTCCGACTTAAAAGATATTTCAAAATTATCTAAAATGGGAGGTCGAACCATTGGTATTTATATAATAACTACTGTTGTTGCAGTTTCTATAGGATTATTATTGGTTAATATCATTAAACCAGGAAATTCAATTTCAGAAGAAACACGTCAAGAGTTAGTACAAAACTATAGTAGTGATGCAGGTAAATATGCTGCTGAAGCACATAAACAAAAAGAAAGCGGTCCTTTACAAGCATTGGTAGATATTGTTCCTGAAAATATTTTTGGTGCAGCTTCCGAAAATAAGAACATGCTTCAAGTTATATTTTTCGCTATAATTTTTGGTATTGGGTTGATATTAATTCCTGAAAAAAAAGCAAAAACTGTAAAAGAGTTCTTTGATGGTTTTAATGAAGTAATCTTAAAAATTATTGACTTAATTATGCTTGCAGCACCGTATGGTGTTTTTGCATTATTAGCAGCTTTGGTTGTAGAATCGCCTAGTTTAGATTTGTTTAAAGCATTGGTTTGGTACGCTTTTACAGTGGCTTTAGGATTGCTGATTATGATATCATTCTACATTTTAGTTGTATGGTTGGTAACTAAAAAAACACCAACAACATTTTTAAAAGGAATTTCTCCTGCGCAATTGCTGGCATTTTCAACTAGTAGTAGTGCAGCAACTTTACCAGTTACTATGGAAAGAGTAACTGAACATTTAGGTGTAGATGAAGAAGTAAGTAGCTTTGTTTTACCTATTGGAGCAACCATAAATATGGATGGAACAAGTTTATACCAAGCAGTAGCAGCAGTATTTATTGCACAAGCTTTCGGTATGGATTTATCTTTAGGTGTACAATTAGGGATTATTGTAACAGCAACTTTAGCAAGTATTGGTTCAGCTGCTGTACCTGGAGCAGGAATGGTTATGTTGGTAATAGTTTTAGGACAAGCAGGTATTCCTGAAGCAGGTTTGGCATTAATTTTTGCTATTGATAGACCTTTAGATATGATGAGAACAACGGTAAATGTAACTGGAGATGCTTCGGTATCTATGATTGTTGCTAAATCGTTAGGAAGACTTCATAAACCAAAAGTAAAAGATTGGGATGATTATTATCCTAAAAAATAATTTTCATAAAAGAGGAGTTTAAGGGAGGCTACTGAAAAAGTCGAATAAGACATAAACAGTAAAAAAAAGGAGTATAAATCGAAGATTTTACTCTTTTTTTTTGTATCTTAAAAGAGTAAAAATATTCTTTTATAGATGCT
>SDWL01000390.1 GCA_004195315.1 Lutibacter sp. | reverse complement strand
ATTTAATAGAAGAGAACTAACTAAAAAAGTTTCTGAAATAATAAATTCAATTACTGAATGAAAAAAATTGTAACAGTATTAGGTGCAAGACCACAATTTGTAAAAGCAGCAGTATTAAGTAGAATAATTTCTAAATATAAAACTATTGAAGAGGTAATTATTCATACAGGGCAACATTATGATGCAAATATGAGTGCTGTTTTTTTTGAAGAAATGGAGATTCCAAAACCAAAATACAATTTGGATATTAACGGATTAAGTCACGGCGCAATGACCGGGCAAATGTTGCAGAAAATTGAAGAGGTTTTAATTGATGAAAAACCTGATTTAGTAATTGTTTATGGTGATACAAATTCAACCTTAGCAGGTGCTTTGGCTGCTAAAAAATTGAATATTAAAGTGATACATGTGGAAGCTGGTTTACGTTCGTTTAATATGAAAATGCCAGAAGAAATCAACAGAATTTTAACGGATAGAATTTCTGATTTATTGTTATGTCCAACAGATACAGCAATTGAAAATTTAGAAAAAGAAGGTTTCTTAGCGTTGCCTTCAAAAGTTGTAAAATGTGGAGATATTATGAAAGATGCTGTTGAGTTTTATGGAAAAATGGCTGCGCAAAAATCTTCAATTGTTTCAAAATTAAATTTAAAAGCTAATGAGTTTGTTCTAGCAACCATACATCGTCAGGAAAACACAGATACTATTGATAATTTAAAATCCATTTTTGAAGGTTTAGAAGCAATAAGTAAACAAAAACAAGTTGTTTTACCAGTACATCCAAGAACAAAAGCTATATTAGAGAAATACAACTTAAATTACGATATAACTATCATTGAGCCAGTTGGTTACTTTAACATGTTAGAATTGCTAAAAAATTGTAATTTGGTAATTACAGATAGCGGAGGACTTCAAAAAGAAGCTTTTTTCAATAAAAAACATTGTATAATTATAAGAGAGGAAACAGAGTGGGTTGAACTTGTTTCAAACAGGTTTGCAAAAATTGTAGGTTACAATAAAAAAAGTATGATGAATGCTTTTGAAAGTTTTCAAAATTCATCAGCTAATTTTGAGATAGAATTATATGGAAATGAAGTAGGAGAGAAGATATATTCAGAAATTCTTAGTTTAATATAATGGGCATTGTTTTAAAACAATCTTTTATTAATACGTTAATCCTTTTTTTAGGTTTTGCTATTGGAGGTATTAATGTGATGTTTTTATTTACCCATTTTTTGCACGAAGATTATTTTGGATTGATTACTTTTTTACTGTCAACTGCTAATATTATTCTACCGTTGTTGGTTTTTGGAATGCAACATACCATTATTAAATACTATTCTTATTATACATCAAAAATTGAACAAGATGGCTTTTTAATTTCGACATTATTTATTCCATTATTGGTGATTGTTCCTTTAGGCTTGATTAGTTCTTATTTATATGAAAATATTGCAGCTTGGGTTTCTTTAGAAAATTCTTTGATAAAAGATTATACTTGGCTTATTTTTTTGATAGCTATATTTATGGGGTATTTTGAAGTGTTTTATTCGTGGACAAAAGTGAAATTTAATTCTGTCTTCGGAAATTTTGTGAAAGAAATATTTGCACGTGTTTGTACATCATTTTTATTATTTGCGGTGTATTTTGAATGGTTAACAAATGAACAATTTATTTATGCCATTGTAATTGTATATGGTGTTAGAGCATTAATAATGAAGTTTTATGCGTTTTATATATGCAAACCTAAGTTAATTTTTAAGTTGCCTTCAAACATAAAAGAAATTTTATCATTTTCAATGTATATTATTGTTGCAGGTTCGGCAGCTGGAATTTTATTGGAAATAGATAAGTTTATGATTCCTCAAATGGAGCAAATTGCAGAAGTTGCATATTATTCAGTTGGGATTTATATTGCAAGTATTGTTGCTATTCCAACCAGAGCAATGCAGCAAATTACGAGTCCAATTACAGCAAAAGAGATGAATGATAATAATATTAATGAAGTTGAAAAGTTATACAAGCAAACTTCAATTAATTTATTAGTGATAGGACTGTCTCTTATACACATCT
>SDWL01000389.1 GCA_004195315.1 Lutibacter sp. | reverse complement strand
AGATGTGTATAAGAGACAGCTTATAGTTGGTGGTGTATTAGCATTTGATTTTTATGGTAAAATATACAAGGCTAACACTACAAAAGAAGGGTTTTTATTCATTCCTACAAATAGCAATTTTGAAGACGTTGAAAATTTAGTTCGCCCGTTTATAAAAAGAGTAAAACCTTTTGTTTGGGTTGCTACTAAAAAAAACTATCTAAAAACTATTAAACCCGGAAAGTATTACATTTCAATAGGAATGAACAATAATGATCTGGTTAATTTATTACGAAGTGGTAAACAAATAACTGTTAAATTATCATTCAACAATCAAGATACTTTTGAAAAACTAGCGGGTAGAATTGCTGAGCAAATTGAAGCAGATTCTATTTCTCTATTAAATACTTTAACCAATTCTTTATTTATTACCGAAGCCGGTTTTAATGAAAATAACTCTATAGGAATGTACATTCCAAATACCTATGAATTTTATTGGAATACTTCCGCAGAAGAATTTAGAAATAAAATGCTGAATGAATACAACAAGTTTTGGAATACATCTCGATTAGAAAAAGCTAAAAAGCTAAACTTATCTAAAAATGAAGTTATTACACTAGCTTCAATAGTTCAAAAAGAAACAGCTTCTATAAGTGAAAGACCAATGGTGGCCAGACTTTATTTAAATAGGTTACAAGATAAATGGCCATTACAAGCAGATCCCACTATTATTTTCGCATTAAAAAAGAAACTTGGAAATGATACTCTCATAAAAAGAGTTCTGACTAAAGATTTAGAAATTAACTCACCATACAATACATATCTTAACAGAGGCTTGCCGCCAGGTCCAATTGCTATGCCAGACATATCTTCTATTGATGCTGTGTTAAATCCAGCAATACATGAGTATTATTATATGTGTGCTAGTATTACCACTATTGGCAAACATGAATTTGCAAAAACATTAGCGCAACATAACAAAAACGCTATTAAATACCAAACATGGCTTAGTAACCAAGGAGTGAATAGGTAATACATTATATCACTACTTCATAAACCAATTCTACATTCGCAATCTATTCAATCCAAATAATCTTATTTTTTTCACTTTTATCAACAAAAACACACATTTGTTAACAATTTGCTAATTAACAGATTAATTTTGTAAATTAGTTTTTAATTAAAAAATATACTATAAATTTGCACCCGGAAATTTAGAAGGTAATTAACACCTATAAATTATGAAAAAAGTAATAATATTTTTTAGTTTACTAATCTTAGGAATTGCAATTTCAAGTTTTTCAAAAGATAAAAAAATTGAAAACGACAATATTTCCATTGGAATTAGTTCAGTACCTTCAAAAGAAGATAGTCACAATCAAAACTATAACATTCCATTTACAGGAAATTCATTTAACGGATTTAAAGAAGCTGTTGGATATAAAGAATCTCAAGGAAATTACAATGTAGTTAATACACTTGGTTATTTAGGAAAATATCAATTTGGAAAATCTACCTTAAAACGGTTTAAAATTCACGATACTCATCTGTTTTTAAATACCCCTGAATTACAGGAAGATGCTTTTATAGCACTTTGTTCTGTAAATAAATGGATTTTAAGAAAAGATATTAAACGAAGTGTTGGAAAAAAAATAAACGGTATTAAAATTACTGAATCTGGAATTCTAGCAGCTGCACATTTATCAGGAGCAGGAAATGTAAAAAAATACCTTAGAAGTAATGGAGTAGAAAGATTTGAAGATGCTTATGGCTCAACCATCCAGCACTACCTAAAACAATTTTCAGGTTATAACACCGCATTTATTGAGGCTAATAAGAAACCTGTACTATAAATTCTTATCATAAGTTTAGTCTAATTAAAAAGTCTCGAGTTTCCTCGAGACTTTTCTTTTCCAATTAAGCAATCATACAAAAGTAATAATATTGTCGTCCCCATAACGGTAGTATATTATTGTAACACTTTTACTTTTAACACAATCAGAAAACTAACAGCAATAATAAATTAAAGAAATCGTCGTCCCCACAACATTAGTATCTGTCTCTTATACACATCT
>SDWL01000036.1 GCA_004195315.1 Lutibacter sp. | reverse complement strand
AGATGTGTATAAGAGACAGCTAGCTGGAATACGAGTTTTCCCTATTCCATTTATGATTCCTGTAGCAATCATCTCAATACACATAAATACTTGAGATAATCCTACAATTTTTAAATAATTAGAACCAATATTTATTGTTTTGATATCTTTTACAAACAACGCTACCAATTCAGTAGAAAACAATAAAAATAATGCCGTCATAATTACTCCTATAATTACAGATAATCGAATTCCTACCCAATATCCTCTCCTAACTCTTCCAAATAGTTTTGCCCCGTAATTTTGCCCTGTATAAGATAGAATTGCGCTATTTAATCCGCCAATTGTCATAAAAGTGATAGCTTCAATTTGATGACCAATTTTTTGTGCTGCTATTGCTTCACTACCAAATCCTGAAACAATTTTAGCCATGACAATCGCTATTATTGAAAATATCATGTATTGAACCGAAGGAGGAAAACCTAATTTTGCAAGCTCTAAAATTTGTTGAAGTGATATTTTGATTTCGTTTTTACTAACTAAAAATGTTGAAGCACGTTTTACCCAGAAAATGGTTACTACAACTAATTGGCTCATAATACTTGCCCAAGCAGCACCAATAACCCCTAAATCAAGTGTAAAAATAAATATTGGATCAAGAATAATATTTAAAATAACTCCTATTAAACTTATTCGAAATGGTGTTTTTGAATCACCATAAGAATTACTTATTCTAGAAAATACTTGAAAAGTAAATAGCAATATTAGACCAACAGAAGACCACCTTAAATAACCAAATGCTAAACCCTCAACCCTTGCATTCATATTAAAGAATCCAATTATAGGATTGTAAAAAACTTGGATTAGCCCAACAAAAATTAACGTTAGAAATAACACTCCGATTAAGCCGTTAGTAGATACCTCCTTTGCTTTTTTATAGTCTTTATTTCCAAGCAATTGAGCTACTGTAATTCCAATACCCATCATAATAATAGAAACAAACGCCCAACCTAAATGAAGGTAAAATCCTGATGTTCCTACTGCCGCAACAGCCTCACTTCCTAATCTACCTACCCATAACATATCAATTAAATTATAAGCAAGTAACATAAAAGATGAACCTATAATAGGTATTGCTAATTTTATGATTTTAGCAGTTTCATTACCTGTGGTTAGGTCTTTTTGCATTGTATTAAATATTTTGTGTTTATCTGGATTTTGAAATGTAAAACATTTTTGATTTAGTACAAACCTTTAACAGACAAATAACGTTCCCCAGTATCATAATTAAAGGTTAAAACAATTTCATTAGGACTGATTTCATTTAATTTTTTTGATACAGCAGCTAAAGAAGCACCTGTAGAAATTCCTACAAAAAGACCTTCAGTTTTGGCTACTTTTTGAGCCATTTTAAAAGCTTCTGTTTGATTAATTTGAATCGTTTCATTCAAAGTTTTTATATTTAAATTTTCAGGAATAAATCCAGCTCCTATACCTTGAATAGTATGAGGCCCAGCATTTTCACCAGAAATTACAGCAGACCCCTCTGGCTCAACAGCAATTGTCTTTAAGTTTGGATAGTTGTGCTTCAAAACCTCTGAAACTCCAGTAATGTGCCCTCCTGTTCCAACTCCTGTTATTAAGTAATCTACTGTGTCAAAATCAGAAATTATTTCTTTAGCGGTTGTTTGTCTATGAATCTCTGGATTAGCAGGATTTTTAAATTGTTGTAAAACAATAGCATTATCAATTTCCTTTGCTAATTCATCTGCTCTTTCAATAGCTCCTTTCATTCCTTTTTCTTTAGGAGTTAAAACAAATTCTGCTCCATAGGCTTCAATTATTTTTCTTCGTTCAATCGACATAGATTCTGGCATTGTAAGTATCACTCGATACCCTTTTGCTGCACCTACTAATGCAATTCCAATTCCTGTATTTCCAGAGGTAGGTTCTATAATGGTTCCTTTTGGTTTTAAAGAGCCTTCCTTTTCAGCAGCTTCAATCATGGCTAATGCAATTCTGTCTTTTATACTTGCTCCAGGATTTTGACGCTCTAATTTAATCCACACTTGGTGGTCAGGAAATAACTTATTTAATCTTAAATGCGGCGTATTTCCAATAATTTGTGTTATATTATTTACTTTCATTTTACATCTATATTGCGAAGTTAATAGGCTCCAAATAATTTTTTGCTTTTTTATGTTTTAATTGACTGTTATAATAGATAAGTGAAAACGGCTCTACACTTTTTGTAAGCCATACATTTCCTCCTATTGTTGAATCGTGACCAATAATAGTCTCTCCACCCAAAATTGTTGCTCCAGAATAAATAATAACATCATTTTCAATAGTTGGGTGTCGTTTTTTACTTTGCATATCTTTAGTAACATGAAGTGCTCCTAAAGTTACATTTTGATATATTTTAACATCATCACCAATCACACATGTTTCACCAATAACTATACCGGTGCCATGGTCTAAAAAGAAGCGTTTACCTATGGTAGCACCAGGATTAATATCAATTCCAGCTTTAGTATGCGCATACTCTGACCAAAGTCTTGGTATAATTGGTATGTTCATTTTATATAAAGTATTGGCTAAACGATGTACTACTAATGCAAAAAAACCAGGATAACTTAAAATAACTTCTTCTATTGAGTATGCAGACGGATCGTTATTATAAAAAGCTTTAGCATCTTCATATAGCATTTCTTGTAATTTAGGTAATTGATCAAAAAAATAATCTACCTTTTCCAAAGGGTTTTCAACTGTTTCTAAATTTTCAAGATTAGTTAAAAGGATATCATAGATAATTTTTAAAGCATTATCACAATTAGTATTTTTCACATTTAAGCATATAGGAAATAAAACATGGTAGAGGTCATTAATGCTATTTTCCAAAGCTGTTTTGTCTATAGCAAGTGTATGTGTTTTTCGAAAATTACTAATGTTATCTGATATTTTAAAATTCATGGCTATCTCTTAATTTCTTACATTAGATAGACTCATGATTAAGAAAAAGACGCAAAAAAAATTAATTGCAAGTTTTATTACTGTCTTTACGTTTATAATCAATAACATCTCCATAAACATCTGCAGATATTGTACAACACTCTTCGTAGGTAGATTTTAATAGTTCTCGTCCTCTTTGTACTCGTGATTTAGCGCCTGAATACGAGATGTTTAACCGTTCTGCTATTTGTTTCTGCGAAACATTTTCAATATCAGCTAAAATAATGGCTTGCTTGTATTTTTCTGGAAGCGAATTTATAAATGGATTTATACAATCGGTAAGTTCTGATGTAAGTGTTTCATCTGAGAATTCTTCTACTTCAATATCATCGGAAGATAAAACTTGATTGAATTTAAGTTTTCTAAAGTGGGAAATTATTTCGTTTCTCGTAATTTGATATATCCAAGATACTAATTTCTCTTTATTCTTTAGCGTATCAAACTTTGTAAATGCTTTTAAAAAAACATCTTGAACAATGTCTTTTGTAAGATCAGGATCCTTAACCTTTTCATTAACAAAATTAGTTAATCGGTCATTCATATCATTCCAAACGTGTATAATTTCAGTATTCATAGTAGCAAAAATAAATCTTTAATTTATTTATAGACGCAAAAAATTAAAAAAGACGCAAAAATATTTTAAAACAATAAATTGTAATATGAATTCAAGCCATTCCACACACATTATGCTTACCTCCTACGTCATCGCATAAAAAGTGTTCCATTTACATTGCAGAAGAAACTTTTGGGTATAAAACTTTTCATAAAATGAAAAGTTAAACTTTGCTTTTAGCCAAAGCAAAGTAACCCTTCGACAAAAAGCTCAGGACTGGCTTCACGCTAACATTATAATACAAATTATGGTGTTTATTTAAAAGAAAAAATCCAGATGAAAACAAGTTTCATCTGGATAAAATTACAAAGTAGTATTTTTTATTTAATTCGCTTTTGAATTACTAATTGATAAACACAAGGAATTACTACAAGATTCAAAATTGTAGCAGATAACAACCCTCCTAAAATAACTACAGCCATAGGACTTTGTATTTCACTACCTGGTTCACCTCCTTTTAAAGCTAGTGGTATTAATGCTAAACCTGTTGTAAAGGCGGTCATTAAAATTGGATTAAGCCTATCTAAAGCTCCTCTTTTAATGAGTTCAAACCCTGCTATACCTTCTTTCTTCAAATCTTCATATCTAGATATCAATAATATTCCATTACGAGTTGCAATACCAAATAGACTTATAAATCCTATGGTAGCAGCAATGCTTATTATTCCTGATGTAAAATAAACAATCAAAATACCACCAATTAGTGCCAATGGTAAATTGATTAATACTATAAATGCTAACTGAACATCTTTAAATTCGAAATACAGTAATAGAAAAATAATTCCTATCGCAATAACTGCCGTTACTAATAGTAATTGTGATGCTTTTGATTCACTTTCAAACTGCCCACCATATTCTACTCTATATCCTTCAGGTATTGATACATTATTAGAAATAGTTTTTTTTATTTCTTCCACTGCACCACGTAAATCACGTCCTTGTACATTTGCAGCCACAACAATTTTTCGCTCTACATCTTCTCGGTTAATTGAGTTAGGACTGCTAACTGATTCTATGGTTGCAAGTTCACCTAGTGAAGTTTGACCACCACTTGGAAGACTTATTAACGCAGTGTTGATACTTTCAATACTATTTCTAAATTGTTTTTCATATCTAACAACTAAATCAAAATATTGTTGTCCTTCATAGATTTCTCCAACTTCTTCACCTGCAAAGGCAATATCTACCTGTTCCATTAAGTCGCCAACAGTCATTCCATAAGCAGCTAATATTTGACGCTTTGGTTTAATTCTAATTTGTGGTACTTCTATCTGTTGATCTACTGCCACATCTGCCAAACCATCAATATCTTTAATGCCTTGTTCAATACTTTTTCCTACTTCAAACAAACGTTGCAAATCTGGACCGAAGATTTTAATTGCAATATTTGCCCGTGTACCAGAAAGCATATGATCTATACGATGCGCAATAGGTTGACCCAAAGTAATATTTACGCCTGATGCAACGCTCAATTTATTACGAACTTCTTCGAAAAACTCCTCTTTTGTTTTGTCTTTTAAGACAAAAGGAGCATCTATTTCTGCACTATTAACACCTTGTGCGTGTTCATCAAGTTCAGATCTTCCTGTACGCCTAGTTACAACTTCAACTTCAGGCATTTCTAATAATAATTGCTCTATTAATCTTCCTGTTTTATTACTTTCTTCCAATGACATTGCTGGAGGACCCACAGCGCTAATAACTAAAGAGCCTTCATTAAATTCAGGTAAAAAACTCCTTCCTAATTGTGTTAGAATAAAAATACTGATAAAAAAAGTAATCACCGTTGCTCCAATAACAGTTTTTGGAATTTTCAGGGCACTTTCCAGCGTCTTTAAATACCATTTTTGTAGCCAACGTTCAACACGTGTTCCATCCGATCTTTTATTCATAAGTTTTTCATCATTTAATAAATACGAACATAATATAGGCGTTACTGTTACCGCAACAACTAATGAGGTTAATACTGAAGTTACAAATGCAATCCCTAATGGTTTCAATAAACGTCCTTCCATACCACCCAAAAAGAAAAGAGGTACAAATGATACTATTATAATTAGTGTTGCTATTATGATAGAGCTTCGTATTTCAATAGAAGCATCTCGTACAATAATTAATGTTGACAAACGCTCACTTTTGGGTTTTCTAATATTTTCACGCAAGCGTTTATATACATTTTCAACATCAATAATGGCATCATCAACTAAAGCTCCAATAGCAATAGCCATTCCCCCCAAACTCATAGTATTAATTGTATAACCTAACATTTTAAGTACAATTATTGAAACCAATAATGAAATTGGAATTGCTAATAATGATATAAATGTTGTTCGCCAGTTCATTAAAAATATAAAGAGAATGATAACTACAAAAAATGCCCCTTCAAGTATGGTTGCATTTAAATTTTTTATGGAAGCTTCAATAAAATCTGACTGTCTAAAAATATGACTTTTTATTTCTACACCTTCAGGTAGCGATTTTTTTAAATCTTCAATAGCTTCATCTAAACGATTCGTTAATTCTAATGTATTTACATCAGGTTGTTTTGAAATAGTTAAAATTACGGCTGGTAAAGTATTTAAAGACGCATCTCCAATTTTATCTGAAGCACCAATTTGAACTGTTGCAACATCTTTTATTTTAATAGTCTGCCCTTTTTCGTGCTTTAAAACAGCCTCTCCAAGGTCTTCCAAAACATATGCTCTACCACTACCCTTAATAATGTATTGATTTCCATATTGATTGATAATTCCACCTGGTGCATTTACATTGGCTTCTTTAACATGTTCTACTAATTCTTTAAGACTAACATTAAAATGTTTCATCTTTTCAGGATTCGCAAAAACTTGATATTGTTTGTAATCACCACCAGTGACTACAACATTTGCAATACCACTAATAGCTTTTATACGAGGTCTAATATTCCAATCAGACAAGGTTCTTAATTCCATTGGTGAAAGTTTCTCCGATGTTATTCCTAACAGCATAACTTCTCCCATTATCGATGAAATTGGCGCCATTGTAGGTGAACCTATTCCTTCTGGTAAATTTTCACGTACCATTGGAATTCTTTCATTTACAATTTGCCGGGCTCGGTAAATATCTGTTCCCCAATCAAATTCTACCCAAACAATTGAAATACCCGCCGCTGATGATGAACGAATTCTTCTCACATTAGGTGAACCATTTAATGCAGTTTCTAATTGGTATGTAACTAACTTTTCTACTTCTTCAGACTCCATTCCGTGCGCTTCGGTTAAAATAGTAACCGTAGGTGCAGTTAAATCTGGAAACACATCTACATTCATGGTACGGGCAAAATAAATTCCCGTAACACTTAAAGCAACAGCACTTAATAAAATAAGCAGCCTATTGTTAAGTGAAATTGATAATATTTTATTTAACATTTTCTTCTTTTTTAATGTGCATGACCATGTGCAGGTGTTGAACCAGACATTGAAGCCATTTTAACTTGATAAGCTCCTTTGGTAACAACAACTTCTCCTACTTCTAAACCTTGTAATACTTCAACATTTTCACCGTTTCGCTTACCAATTTTTATAAGTCTTCTTTCAAAACTCTCACCTGTTAATTGTACAATTGTAGAAAAACTTCCGTAATCTTCAAGTAAAGCATTTACAGGAATCGTTGTATTTTGATTAGATTCTCCCATTGCTATTTGAACTTCGGTAATGCTACCTTCTGCCATAGTTACTTCTTTATTTACGGTTGTAAATACTGAAATAAATGGTTTCTCATGTTCTACATTTTTTCCTATAGAAAGTATAGAGCCTCCTGCTTCATATGCATTTACCCATTCATCATTACTAGTTTTATACCAAATACCTTGTGCATTATCAATAGTAAGTCCATATGATGGGCTTATTTGTGATTCCAACATTCTTGATTGAAATGTTCCAACAGAAATCAATGCAACTCCTTGTTCTACATAGTCGCCATTAGAAACACTGATAGATTTAATAAAACCATCAAAAGGTGCTCTTATTTGTTTTCCACTTTCCGAAACTCCAGAAGAAAGGGTTTCATAACTTGATTTTGCTACCAAATAATTACTTTCTACTTTTTCAAATTCAGATTTAGGAATAATTTTAGAATCAAAAAGATCTTTTTTACGATCATATTCTAATTTTGCTTGTTCAAAACTCACTTTCGCCTTGGTGATTTCTGTATTTAAATTATTAGAACTCAAACCTTTGCTACTTAAATTCATAAGTAATTGCCCTTTTTTAACCTTAGTACCCTCGATAAGATTTTTTAAAGCGAAATCTACTACTCCATTGGTATTAGCAACAAGAGATTTAATTGAACCTGGGGAAGGCTTCCAAACACCAGATGTATTTATGATATCGTAAATTTGCCCATTCATAACTGGTGCAGTTTGAAATTCTATCTTCCAAGCTTGTTCTTTAAGAAAAGATATACTTTCATCTTCTTCTTCAACATAACTATTAGCTTCTTTAGCTTCACTTAAATTTGCAAATACTTTTACATCTTTAATAACTATTTTATCTTTAAAAGTAGGTGTTGTAACCTCAAAAATAAGTTGATATACCCCTGCTTCTTTTGGTTGAATTGAAGGATTAAAAATCCCTGGAGAAGAAGGTGCTTCAACTATATTTCGTATTCCTTTTCCGTCTTTTATTAAACTTATTGTAACCGAACCTTCACGTACTGGCTGATGATTGTTTAAGATGGTAAAATGTGCTCCAAACCTACTTACTTCACCAGCTATTAAAGCAGGGTATTCAACAAATAATTCGGTTTTATCTGTCCAAAGGGTGTTACTTAATCTCGGAATTTCTTCAGAATTTAAGTGACTCCCATCATCGTTATGTGCGTGTTCATCTTCTTTCTTAGTATTGCAGGAAATAGCTATAAAAGCAAGAACTATAATTAAATATTTCATCTGTTTATATTTTATTTTATTAATGACTTTTATGATCACTACCATCGTTGTGCTTATGCGTATCTGATTCTGCTTTTATATCTAAAGTATCTTTCGCAACTGTAAACTCCTCTTGTTTAATAGTTTCTTCATGCTTATGGCTGTCATCATTACCGTGTTCATGACCATGCTCTTCTGTTGTAGGAACTGTTTCATCACCTTTTTTTGAAGGAGCTTCCTTGCAAGAAACTAGTAAATAAATTGAAATTGTTGCAACTGCGAATATTATTTTTGAAATTTTCATGATTTTATATTTTATAATTGATGTTTTAGTAATTCTGCCTTCGTCTTAAAAAGTTCTTTTTCTAGTTGAAGTAACATATTGGATGCATTCCGGTAAAAATTCAGTTCTAGATAATATTCCATAAATGAAAACTCACCTAACATATAAGCTTTAAATAGTAATTTTTCACTATTTAAAGAACTTAAAATGGTCTGATATTCTTTATACCTTTTTAGTAACAATTGATATTTATTATATTGTTGATTATATAATGTGTAAAGCGTTGTGGTTTCTGCTACAGCATTTGATTGTTGATATTCATAATTTGCCTTAGCAGCTTTAACTTTGTTTTTACTATTCCATAATGGAATTGAAATACCTCCAAAAAAACCAGCATTATTATTACCTTTAATTCCTTGGTAATTATAGCCAAAAGTTAAATTTGGCAACACTTTGTTTTTTTCAAGAGATACTTGTTGTAAGGATGTTTCTTTATTTCCTTTTAACGCTTTTAGTATTGGGTCTTTGTCTAACTTCGTTTGCCATAATGTTTCAAAATCCATAATTAAAATGGAATCTTCAAGCATTTGAATATCAATATCTAATGGTTTGTCACCGTTTAATTTTTTAAGTGATAACATTATATTTTGAATTTCAATATCTATTTGCTCAACAACAAATTGTTCTTGTGCCCAAGCTATTTTTGCTTTATTCAAATCTAAAATACCAACCTGCTCTTTATTAAATAATTCTAAAACCTGATTGTAGATGGTCTCACTTTGACTTTGTCTAACAACTTCAATTTTCTTTGTCTTTTGCAAGGAAAAAAGTTCTATAAAGTATTTCTGAGCTGAAAGTAGTACTTCCTGCCTAATTTTAGCATAATCAGTATCAAGCTGATTTTCTTTTAAATCATTCCATTTCCCCCTAGCGGCATAAATCGTTGGAAATTCTAAAGATTGTGAAATTTGAAATTCCGTGTATTCTGCTGTACTATTTGTACCATAAGGCATATAATACGCAGAAAACTGAGGATCGGGTAAATTATTAATACTCTTATTTTTAAGCTTTTCACCTTCAAAGTGAAATTTGTACGCTTTTAATTTGATGTTATTCTGCTCAATTTCAGCAAGAAACTTATCCATTTCATTGGTTTGTGCAAAACCACTAATGAATATGAAGCACCCGAAAAGAGCGAATACAATATTTTTAATCATTATATATTATTTTAGGTTTAATCTAATTTTTAAACATGGAATATTGCTGCATATTTTTAGTATTGCAATAGCATAAATTCCTTTAAGATTAAACTAAAACTGGAGGTCCTCGTGATGTGAGGTTAGCAATGTGTGGATTAAAATAATTATTAGGAGGATTATAAATTGAAGGTCTTTCAACCTCTTTATAATTTTTATTAACAACAAAGTAGTTTAAAAAAGAACTCTTAAAATCAAATCTCTTATTAACTTTTTTAGTAATTACAAAGTTTCGAGTTACTGGAATTTCGTCAGACACAAATACGTGTACGTGCATCCCCAAAAAGAAATCAATAAAATTATTTTTTGAACTATCATCTTTTTCAGGAGTATCATGATTATGATGATGATCTTCTGAATGAACAATTCTTGTTTTTACTCCTGCATGTTCATGATGTAGATGTGGGAATACCTGATGCAATAGGAGTAAGCTGAATACACCTAAAAATAACAAAGATTTTATTTGATTGTTTTTTTGCATTAACGACAAATATCTGTCTCTTATACACATCT
>SDWL01000388.1 GCA_004195315.1 Lutibacter sp. | reverse complement strand
AGATGTGTATAAGAGACAGGTGATTCTCCAATTGGAGATTACTATATTGGTCGTTATTATGAAACTGGAAATAAATTAAAACTAGCCCTAAGATATTACAAAAATGGCTATATGAAATTACCAAAAGATGATCCAAACAGCGATGGATATTATGAAAATATTGAAAGAGTTCTTAGTAAACGAGATGGAACTTATATTGACCCAACAATTGAAAATTAAATAAACAATGAAAAAAACACTATTATCAATCGCTTTCTTTGCGGTTTCAATTTCTTTCTTCGCTCAAGAAGATAGCTTTGTAAAAGTTAACATTCCAAAAGATAAAAAATACAGTTTTACGCCAATTATTGACATAGAAGCATCAGCTGTTAAAAGTCAAGGAAATACAGGAACTTGCTGGAGTTTTTCTGCTTCATCATTTTTAGAATCAGAAATTTATAGAACTTCTGGTGAATTAATTGATATTTCTGAAATGTATAATGTGCGAAACACTTATACTACTAAAGCGTGGAATTATGTAATGCGTCAAGGAAAAATTCAATTTAGTGAAGGTGGTTTAGCTCATGATGTTATAAATTCAATTCAAAAAAATGGAATGGTTCCAGAAAGTGCTTTTTCTGGGTTGCAAGTTGAAACCACAGAACACAATCACACACAAATTGTACCTGAACTTCAAAAAGTATTAGATGCTTATATTAAAAATGATAAAACATCGGTACAGCCAAACTGGAGAGTTGTAGTAGATTCAATTTTAGATGTCCATTTAGGAAAAGTAACTGAAAAATTTATGTACAATGGTGCATTTTATAATCCAACATCATTTTTAGAAATGACAAAAGTAAAAACTTCAGATTATGTTACTTTAACTTCATTTATACATCAACCGTTTAACACTAAATTCATTTTAAACATTCCTGATAATTTTTCTAATGGATCATTTTACAACATACCACTTGACCAATTAGTTATTGAGGCAGATAACGCTTTAAAAAAAGGATTTACTTTAGCTTTTGACTGTGATGTTTCTGAAAAAACTTTTTCAGCAAAACATGGGGTTGCAGTAATTCCAAAAAACATTGAATATAATGAAAAAGCATTAACTTATATTGTTGAAGAAAATAATATTACTCCTGAATATAGACAACAAGAATTTGAAAATTATAATACAACAGATGATCATTTAATGCATATTATAGGTATGGTTGAAGATCAAAATAATAATGAGTATTACAAAGTAAAAAACTCTTGGGGAAGTACAGGAGAACGTATTGGAAATGAGGGATATATTTATGTGAGTAAAGCTTTTTTTAAACTAAAAACCATCTCTATAATGGTTCATAAAGATGGCTTAACTGATACTTTAAAAGCTGAGCTTAAAATTTAAAAAAATAGCAACATTCTAGTCAACCTGAGTCAAAGTTTTGGTTAATGAATTTAAACAATTTTAACCATTCTTTTAGTTAATTTTTCCGTGTGAACATTCATAAAAAATTTACTGATTTAATTACTCTTAATTTTCTAAGGAATGGTTAAAAAATATAATTAATGGTAGAATTTCATCAATAATAGACGAAGGAGAAATTGTAATTTATCCAAAAAAATATGACTATTAAGAAGTCGATACAACATGACTTGTCCTAACTAAACTACTCTGCACTGAAAGTGCAGAGGTTTGGATTACTGGGGACTGAAAGTCCCCCCTTACCTATTCTAATATAAAATTAGAATTGTCTGATTCATCTTTTCTATGATGTTCTAAATACTCATTAACCATTTCATCTGTTATATTACCTGTGCTCCAAGCTCCATATCCATTGGACCAAAATGATTCCCCCAATATCTTTCTTGTAACCTTGGGAATTCTTGTTGCAATTTCCTAGATGTGCGACCCTTCATTTGTTTCAAAAACATGCTTAGACTCGTTTTTGGTCCATATTCAATATGCATATGAACATGGTCTGAACTTATAACCCCTTTCAAAATCTCAACCCCTTCTGCTTCACAAATTTGTATTAATAGTTCTCTACATCGTGATTGAATATCTCCTCGTAAAACTTGATAGCGATATTTTGTAGCCCAAACTAAATGACATGTTAATCGTGTTAC
>SDWL01000387.1 GCA_004195315.1 Lutibacter sp. | reverse complement strand
AGATGTGTATAAGAGACAGAGGATGGGAAATCTATTTTTGGAGGTGTAAAGCATGCATATTCTGCACCTTTTAAATGGAAAAAGGATGATTGGCTTACTTTTGGAGGGATAGCCCTTGGTACCACCTTACTTTATATTTATGACGAAGAAACAAATGACTATTTTGTAAATCAAAATGCAGGTGCTCCTCAAATGCTAAAGGAAATAGGTTGGTATTATGGAAGTCCTCAAAACTTTTTTATGATTTCAACGGGAATCTACGGCTATGGGCTATTAGCAAAAAATGAAAAATTCAGACATACTGGAGTTTTAATTATTTCATCAGCAGTAGCTACCGGTTTAATTCAAACTATTAGTAAAAATGCTTTTGGTAGAGCAAGACCATCTGAAGGGGTTGGAAGTAGAGAATTTAAGTTTATGAGTAAAGAGTCAGGTTTCCATTCTTTCCCCTCAGGTCATTCCATACTATCGTTTACAGCTTCTCATGCAATTGCTAAACAATTTGATAATATTTGGATTAAAGGAGGGATATATGGAGTTGGTTTAATTGCGCCTGTCTCAAGGTTATGGAAAGATGCTCATTGGTTATCAGATGTTGTTTTGGGGATGGTAATAAGTGTTGTAGTAGTAGATAGTGTTGATAATTTCTTAAAAGGTAAACAAACAAATAAAAAAGAGCCTAAAATAACTTGGAATTTTAGAGCTGGAATAGACAGTATTGGTTTGATTGGTACTTTTTAAAAACACTATTAATTTGGAGCTAAAATTGTAAACGGATAAACAGGAATATTTCGTGCAACCCAATAAATAATGATAATAACTAAGATTATTATTGGTGTTTTAGGATGATAAATATAGTTGTAAATATGCTTTTTAAAATATATATTTAAAATAGTGATAGTTCCATGATATCCTAAAACTAATATTCCAATAAAATACAATACGTTTTGTTGAAGAACCCCAAATAAGTTAAATTGTAATAATTGATGTGTTGCGCGCTGACTTCCGCAGCCAGGACAATAAATACCAGTAGTTACATACAATGGACATTTAGGGAAAAAATTAACATCACTTGGGTTCACAAAAAAATATAGGATAGCTATACCTATTCCAAGTATAAACAACCCTATATTTTTTAATGTCATTTAGTTTAATTAGTAGTTATTACTCAAACCCATTAAAGCAGCACCACCAATTGCAAACACAAAAATAATATATAAAATAATTACAGCAATTCCTGTAAATAATCCCCATTTCATCCATTTTTTTGCGTTTTCAGAAGCTTCTAGAGCTCCTTGAAAATCACCTGATGCAAATTTAGAATTTACTTGACTTGCAAATACAATACCTGCTATTCCAAATGGTAAACAGCAGAAAACAGTTACTAAAATAGATTCAACAAGGTAGTTTTTTGGTTGATTTTGATCCATCTTTATCATTTTAAAAGTTATGATTAATTAAGAAATGCTAATGTAAAATAAATTAAATGGATTTTTTTAATAAATTAAAAATAAAATGGATTTCGCCCGCTATTTGTTTATTTGTTTCTAAATATTTTTTAGATTGATTCAAGGTATTATCATACATTTTAGGATCATTAAAAGGTAAATGAAAACGTTCAATGGCATCAGGTATTAAAGGACAATTTTCATCTGCATTGGAGCAAGTTGTAATAGCTATAAATGGGTTTTTATTATGCTCGTTATCATATAATTTAGAAAATCCAATAATTGGATCTACACAATCTTTATAACCAATTGAATACAAAGGGTTTAGGTGTGAAAACTCTAAAATTTGAAAGTTAAAACCAACTTCTTGTAATGTTTTAACAGTATATCTAAAGAATGCAGTTGTTGCAGTTCCACCTGAAAAACTTTCAATATTCTTCATTTTAAAATAATTAGTAGCATAACTACTCCAAACTTGCGCTAATTGACTTCTTCTGCTATTATGCGTACAAATATAATTAAGGTAAACAGGATTATTTTTTTTCAGTTCTTTTGCAATATATAATGCTATAGATTGAAGTAATTTTATTCTCTTTTCCTCAACTTTTAAATCTAGAAGTGCATCTTTAAAAAATCTGTCTCTTATACACATCT
>SDWL01000035.1 GCA_004195315.1 Lutibacter sp. | reverse complement strand
AATCTCCTTTATCAAAAAATTTAATTAAAAATAATATTACAGTATTATTACTATTCACAAAAAAGAAATTTAATTTTGCATAAAACTACAAATTTATATGAACAATTCTCAATTAAAAGAATCTATTACAACTCTAATTAATAGCGACAATACTGTTTCAAAAAAATTACAAGTTATTTGTGACCTATTAAAACAAGAAATTGAATATTACGATTGGGTTGGCTTTTATTTTAAAAACGGTGATAAACTAGAATTAAAGTTGGCAGAATTTGCTGGAGAACCTACAGAGCATACTATTATACCTTTTGGAAAAGGAATTTGTGGGCAAGTAGCTTTGAGTAATCAAAATTTTATCGTTCCAGATGTTGAAGCTCAAGACAATTATATTTCTTGCGGATTTAAAGTTAAAAGTGAAATAGTTATCCCAATTTTTGTGAATGGTAAAAATATTGGTCAAATTGATATTGACTCACATATTGTAAATCCTTTCACTAAAAATGATAAATTATTACTAGAATTTGTATGTAAAAAAGTTAGTGGTTTACTATTATAAACTTTAGGTTAATACTTATATTTAAGCTGCCTAAAATTTAAAATGAATACGTAATTATTGTTTATTCATTTTAAATAAAAAAAATCTTATAAGTAATGAAATTACCCTTTAAAAAAACCAAAAACCCTACCTTCCTCCGTAATTAAAAAAATAGCTTTTTCTTCAAAATTTTCACAAAAAAATAGTTGTAAAATAACTTAAAAAACTATATTGAAATGGTAGAAAATTTTTATTAAAAAATTAAAAATATAAACCAAAATTAATATTTGTTTAGCATTGTTAAACTACTGATAATTATTAGCTTTGCCCAAACAAACAGCCCAACTAATGAATTTAACAAAAAAAGCAAAATCAGCTCTAATTTCTGTATTTAACAAAGATGGTTTAAGACCAATTGTTGAAAAATTAAATAATCTTGGAATCGTCATTTATTCTACTGGAGGTACTGAAAAATTTATTAAAGAACTAGGTATTAAAGTAATACCTGTTGAAGATTTAACTTTATACCCTTCAATTTTAGGAGGAAGAGTAAAAACATTACATCCAAAAGTTTTTGGTGGAATTTTAGCAAGACGTGAAAATGAAAATGATTTATCTCAACTAAATGAATTTGAAATTCCTGAAATTGATATTGTAATAGTAGATTTATATCCATTTGAAAAAACTGTTTCAAGTGGTGCATCAGATCAAGATATAATTGAAAAAATTGATATTGGTGGTATTTCACTAATTAGAGCTGCAGCGAAAAACTTTAAAGATGTTATTTGTGTTTCTTCAATGAATCAATATGATACTTTTTTACAAATAATGAATGAAAGTAGTGGTGAAACAACAATTGAGCAGCGCAAAAATTTTGCAGCAAAAGCATTTGCTGTTTCAAGTCACTATGATAGTGCTATTTTCAACTATTTAAATAAAGAGAAACTTGCTTTTAGAGAAAGTTTTGATACTGTTTCAACATTGCGTTATGGCGAAAACCCACATCAAAAAGGATACTTTTTCGGAGATTTAGAAGCTTTATTTGAAAAACTTCATGGTAAAGAACTTTCGTATAACAATTTATTAGATGTTGATGCAGCTGTAAATTTAATTAACGAGTTTAAAAATGACCCACCAACGTTTGCTATTTTAAAACATAATAATGCTTGTGGATTAGCTCAAAGAAACTCTTTAAAACAAGCGTATGTTGACGCTTTTGCAGGTGATCCAACATCAGCTTTTGGTGGTGTATTAATTTCAAACAAAGAAATTGATATTGAAACATCTTTAGAAGTTCATAAATTGTTTTGTGAAGTTGTAATTGCACCTAGCTATAATAATGAAGCATTGGAAATATTGAAAGGTAAAAAAAATAGAATCATATTAATTCAAAAAGATATTAAATTTCCAACAACACAATATAGAACTGCTTTAAATGGTGTTCTGTTTCAAGATAAAAACAACAAAACTGATGATGCTAGCGTTATTAGTACTTCAACTTTAATAGGACCTTCTGACAGAGAATTAGAAGATTTATTTTTTGCATCTAAAATTTGTAAACACACCAAATCTAATACCATTGTTTTGGTAAAAGACAAACAACTTTGTGCAAGCGGAACAGGTCAAACAAGCCGTGTAGACGCTTTAAATCAATCTATTATTAAAGCTAAACATTTTAACTTTGATTTAAAAGGAGCCGTTATGGCAAGCGACGCATTTTTTCCATTTCCTGACTGTGTTGAAATTGCTGATAATGCAGGAATTAAAGCTGTAATTCAGCCTGGAGGATCAATTAAAGATCAATTATCTATTGATTATTGTAATGACCATAAAATGTCAATGATATTTACTGGTACGCGTCATTTTAAGCACTAAATTTAGTAACTTTGTGAGATTCCGAATTAAAAATTAAAAAACAAGTAATATAGTATGGGTTTTTTCGACTTTATGACCGAGGACATTGCCATTGATTTAGGTACTGCAAATACACTAATTATTCACGATGGTAAAGTTGTTGTTGATGCTCCTTCAATTGTAGCAAGAGATAGAAATACAGGGAAAATAATTGCGATTGGCAAGCTAGCTAGTTTAATGCAAGGAAAAACTCATGAAAATATTAAAACAATTCGCCCTTTAAAAGATGGTGTAATTGCAGATTTTGAAGCTTCGGAACAAATGATAAAAGAGTTTATCAAAAATATTCCAAACATTAAAAAAAGATTTTTTTCACCTTCATTACGAATGGTAATTTGTATTCCTTCTGGAATTACTGAAGTTGAAAAGCGTGCTGTAATTGACTCAGCTGAGCATATGAATGCTAAAGAAATATATTTGATTCATGAGCCAATGGCAGCCGCAATTGGTATTGGAATTGATATTATGCAGCCTAAGGGTAATATGATTATTGACATTGGTGGTGGTACAACTGAAATTGCTGTAATTGCATTAGGTGGTATTGTTTGTGACAAATCTATTAAAGTAGCGGGTGATGTTTTCACTTCTGATATTGCTTATTATATGAGAACTCAACACAATTTATATGTTGGGGAACGTACATCTGAACGAATTAAAATTCAAGTTGGAGCAGCAACTGAAGACTTAGAAACTCCACCTGAGGACATGCTTGTTCAAGGGCGCGATTTATTAAGTGGTAAACCAAAACAAGTTCAAGTTTCTTTTAGAGAAATTTCAAAAGCATTAGATAAATCTATTTTACGAATTGAAGATGCTGTTATGGAAACTTTATCTAAAACACCTCCTGAATTAGCTGCTGATATTTACAATACTGGAATATACTTAGCTGGTGGCGGATCTATGCTTAGAGGTTTAGATAAAAGGCTATCTAAAAAAACTGATTTACCCGTGTATGTTGCTGAAGATCCTTTAAGAGCCGTTGTTAGAGGTACAGGAATTGCGCTAAAAGATCTTGAAAAATATCAAAATGTATTAATGAAATAATCTCACTGTTTTTAGTAAGTGTATGCAGCAAATAATTTACTTTCTTACAAAATTTAGATACTTTCTGCTGTTTTTAGTGTTAGAAATAATAGCTCTAGCATTTACTATTCAATATCATTCTTATCACACTAGTAAGTTTGTAAATTCTGCAAATTTTATTACTGGAGGATTCTATAATAAAATAAATTCCATTAATGAATTTTTTCTTTTAAAAACTGAAAACAAACTCTTAGTTGAAGAAAACGTACATTTAAAAAATCTTTTGGACAAAAAAGAAATTAATTACTCTTACGATAGTTATAAAATAATTGATTCCTCTAAATACTTTCAAAAATATGAATATTCAGTTGCGAAAGTTATCAATAATAATTTTACAAAAAGAAATAACACTTTAACAATCAACAAAGGAGCCAACACTGGATTAACTTCTGATTTAGGCGTTATAAATAGTACTGGTGTAATTGGTGTAATTAAAAGCATTTCTTCAAATTTTTCAACTGTCCTTTCAATTTTAAATGATAATTCCAGAATAAATGTTCGCTTAAAAAATAGGAATCATTTTGGCACCTTAATTTGGAATGGAAAAACACACACTACAACCCAACTAATAGATATCCCAAGGCAAGCCGTTATTAAAATTGGTGATACTGTAATAACAGGAGGAAAATCTGCCATATTTCCTGAAGGGGTAAATATTGGTGTTATAAAGGATTTCCGTTTTGAAAATAACCAATATCAACAAATAAATGTATTATTATTTAATGATATGAGCGCTATTGGCTATGTGCAAATTGTTAGAAACCTTCAAAAGAGTGAACAAAAAAAATTAGAACAAAATACGGCTAATGAATAATTTAACACTCTCAAATAGTATTCGTTTTATAGGCTTAGTGCTTTTACAAGCTTTGGTCTTAAACCATATAAACTTATTTGGTTATTTAAATCCTTTCGCATATATAATATGGATATTTCTATTTCCCATTAGAAAAAGTCAAAGTTTATTTTTAATAGCTAGTTTTTTACTCGGGCTTTCCGTTGATTTTTTTTCAGACTCAGGAGGTGTTAACGCTGCTGCAACATTATTTATTGCTTTTATTAGACTTCCTATATTAAAAGCTATTTTAAAAAAATCTGATTTTGATTACCTCCTATTTAATTTAAGAGCTCTTTCAATAGACAAAATATTTTTGTATATAACTACGTTAACTATAATACATCATTTTATAGTTTTTTCGCTTGAATACTTTAGCTTTAGTGATTTTACAACTATAATTTCTAATACTTTTTTTACCAGTATATTTACAATACTAGTAAGCATTTTAGGAATATTGTTATTTGTTAAAAAGAAATAAATGAAAAGAACGGGCTTATTATCCTTTATCATTATTTTTACCGGCATCATTTTTATAATACGCCTCTTTTATTTACAAGTAATAAACAATACATATAATAAGCCAACTGTTAACAATTCGGCAGTAAAAGTAATGTATGACTATCCTGAAAGAGGTTATATTTATGATAGAAACGGTGTTTTGTTAGTTGCCAACCAATTATCTTATGATATTATGGTAATTCCCCGAGAAGTAAAACCTTTAGATACTTTAGAGTTTTGTTCATTACTTAACATAAATAAACAAGGTTTTATAAAAAGCTTAAATAAAGCAAAACGCTATTCCACAAGAATCCCTTCTACGTTTTTAGCTCAATTATCAAAAAATGATTATGCTTATTTACAAGAGAAAATGTATAAATTTAAGGGGTTTTATATTCAAAAACGATTATTAAGAAAGTATCCTTTAAATTCTGCACCAAATGTATTAGGTTATATAAGTGAAGTAAATGAAGACTTAATTAAGAAAAATCCTAACTATCAATTAGGTGAATTAATAGGAACTGCGGGAGTAGAAAAAACATATGAAAATATTTTACGTGGTACCAAAGGTGTTAAATATATTCAACGAGACAGATTCAACAAAGAAATTGGCTCTTATAAAAATGAAATTTATGATACATTACCTATACCTGGTAAAGACTTAACATTAACAATCGATTCTAAATTACAACAATACGGAGAATCTCTAATGGCGAATAAACGCGGTGGAATTGTTGCTATAGAACCTTCAACTGGAGAAATATTAGCTATGGTTTCAACTCCAACTTACAATCCTAATTTAATGGTTGGAAGAGAGCGTTCAAAAAATTTTACAAAACTTTATCTTGATACTATTAGCAGACCTTTATTAGACAGAGGTTTACAAGCGCAATACCCTCCAGGATCTCCTTTTAAAGTTATTTCAGCATTAGTAGCATTACAAGAGAATGTTATTGATACTAATACATCCATTAAGTGTTTTGGAGGTTATAGATATGGAATTAGAGAAGAAGCTTTCATGAGATGTCATTGCGGAACTCATGGCAGCCCTGTTCAGTTAAACAAAGCTATTTATAGATCTTGTAATAGTTACTTTTCAAATGCTTACAGAAAAACTATAGAGAAATATCCTACTCCAACTGATGGAATGAATGCATGGAGTAATCATGTTGAAAGTTTTGGTTTAGGAAATTTTTTAAATAACGATTTATCTGTTGGGCAAAAAGGCTTAATTCCTGACGGAAATTTTTACAAACGGTATTATCCAAATGGAGGATGGAGAGCTGCTACTACAATCTCAAATGCTATTGGTCAAGGTGAAATATTAACTACACCCATCCAATTAGCTAACATGACTGCAATAGTTGCAAATAAAGGCACTTATTTTACTCCTCACATTGTAAAAAGTATTAAAGACAAAAACCTAGATTCTAAATTTACAACGCTAAAACAAACTACTATTGATAAAGAACATTTTGAACCCATAATTGAAGGGTTGTTTGATGTATTTGAAAATCCAAATGGTACTGCACATTGGTCTAAAGTTAAAGGAATTGAAATTTGCGGAAAAACAGGAACTTCTGAAAATCCACATGGACAAGATCACTCAATTTTTATAGCCTTTGCACCAAAAGACAATCCTAAAATAGCAATTGCTGTTTTTGTTGAAAACGGTTATTGGGGGTCTAGATGGGCTGGACCAATTGCTAGTTTAATGATTGAAAAATATTTAAATGGAGAAACCCTAAAACCTTGGGAAGAACAACGTATGCTTAATGGGAGTTTACAAGATGAATATAACAAACAATTAATTGAAACTATAAAAATTGAGAATTAGAAAAACTAACATATTTTATGGAATTGATTGGATACTCATCCTCTTTTATTTTATCCTTATTTTTATAGGATGGATAAATATTTATTCTGCAACTGTTACTGACAAGCAAATTAGTTTAATTAACTTTTCAACAGAATATGGAAAGCAGCTTATTTGGATTGGATTTAGTTTTCCTATTATTCTTTTAATTTTAATGTTTGAAACTAAATTTTATGAGAATTTTGCTTCAATTATTTATTTAATAAGTTTAATATCATTAATAGGTCTATTCATATTAGGTAAAAACATAAATGGCGCTACTTCTTGGTACGATTTAGGTGGTATTAGTATTCAGCCTTCAGAATTTGTAAAAGCTACAACTGCATTAGCTATAGCAAAATTATTAAGTGATAAGCAGTTCAACCTAAAAAAATGGAATACTCAAATACAAGCATTTCTCATTTTATTATTTCCTGCAATTCTTATTACTCTACAACCTGATCCTGGTTCAGCGCTAGTTTATTCAGCATTTATTTTTGTATTGTATAGAGAAGGTTTACCTATTTATTATATTACTATTGGTTTTGTTGCTATATTTCTTTTTATAATCACATTATATTTTGGCTATTTATATGTACTTATAGGTTCATTATTATTATTATTTATAATTCTGTTATTATTTAATTTTTACAGGAAAAAAGCGCTAAAAAAAGGTTGGCTTAAAATTTTAGGAATCTATTTAGCTTCTACGCTTTTTATTATAAGTGTAGACTTAGTTTTTAATAAGGTTTTTGAACAACGCCATAGAGATAGATTTGACATTCTATTAGGTAAAACAACAGATATAAAAAGTATAGGGTACAATACTAACCAATCTGTTACAACTATTGCTTCTGGTGGTTTATCAGGTAAAGGATTTTTAGATGGCGAGCGTACCCAAGGTAATTTTGTGCCAGAGCAACAAACTGATTATATATTTACAACTGTTGGCGAAGAATGGGGATTTATTGGAACTTCATTAGTTATACTAATTTTCATCTTCTTTACATTACGAATAATTCATATTGCGGAAAGACAAAAATCAAAATTCAGTAGAGTATATGGCTACAGTATAGCTGCTATATTTTTCACACACTTTACCATAAATATAGGTATGGTTTTAGGTTTGTTGCCAACAATTGGAATTCCATTACCTTTTTTTAGCTATGGAGGTTCAGCTCTTTGGGGATTTACAGTGTTACTCTTCATTTTTATTAGGCTAGACGCTAATAGGTCTTATGAATGGTAGTACTATTTTGAAATTGATATAAAACAAAAAAGCATCCTTTTCAGGATGCTTTTTAAATATATTATGAGTTAAAATTAAATTGAAGCTACGTGCTTAGCTAATTTAGATTTTAAATTACTTGCCTTGTTTTTGTGAATGACATTATTTTTTGCTAACTTATCTAGCATTGAAATCACTTTTGGAAATAATTCCTCAGCATCTTTCTTTTCAGTCGCAGCACGTAAATCTCTAACAGCATTACGAGTTGTTTTATGCTGATATTTATTTCTTAATTGCTTAACGCGATTTGCTCTAATTCTCTTTAATGCTGACTTATGATTTGCCATTTTTAATTTTTTAATTAATTTCTTACTTGTAGTCCGTAGGGGAATCGAACCCCTGTTACATGGATGAAAACCATGCGTCCTAACCCCTAGACGAACGGACCGCTTTGTTTTTTACGATGACAGTATTTCGTCATTGCGGATGCAAAAATACAACTATTTTTCAATCTGCAAAACTTTTTTTAAAAAATTAATAAGCTTTTGCAAATAAAACTCTCTGAGTTGATTTTTCCCCAGAAAAAACGCACTTTCCCTCTTCAATTTTATTATTTAAAGGAATACATCTAATCGTTGCTTTTGTTAAATCTTTAATTTTTTCTTCAGTTTCTTTTGTCCCATCCCAATGAGCTGAAACAAACCCTGCTTTATTTTCTAAAACATCTTTAAATTCTTCAAGTGTATTTACTTCAGTAATATGAGATTCTCTATAATCTAAAGCTTTATTAAATAAATTATTCTGAATATCTTCTAATGTTTTTTCTACATAACTAACTACATCATCTTGAGATATACTTTTCTTCTCCAGCGTATCTCTACGAGCAATTTCAAGCGTTCCTTCTTCAAGATCTCTTGGACCCATAGCAATTCTTAACGGAACTCCTTTTAATTCATACTGAGCGAATTTCCAACCTGGCTTGTATGTTGTTCTATTATCAAATTTTACAGAAACTCCTTTCTTACGCAACTCTTTTACAATTTCATTTACTTTTACTGAAATTGCATCTAATTGTTCATCATTTCTATGAATTGGAATAATTACAACCTGAATTGGTGCCAGATTTGGAGGTAATACTAATCCTAAATCATCTGAGTGTGTCATAATTAAAGCACCCATTAAACGAGTTGAAACACCCCAAGATGTTGCCCAAACGTGTTCTCGTTTTCCTTCTTTTGAAGTAAATTGAACATCAAATGCTTTAGCAAAATTTTGGCCTAAAAAATGTGAAGTCCCGGCTTGTAAAGCTTTTCCATCTTGCATTAAACCTTCAATACAGTATGTTTCAACAGCACCTGCAAAGCGTTCAGCTTCAGTTTTTAAACCTTTAATAACTGGCATTGCCATATATTTTTCAGCAAAATCAGCATAAATATCTAATATCAATTCTGCTTCTGTAACAGCTTCATTTTTAGTTGCATGTGCCGTATGACCTTCTTGCCATAAGAACTCAGCAGTTCGTAAAAACAATCTAGTACGCATTTCCCAACGCACAACATTTGCCCATTGATTTATTAATAATGGTAAATCTCTGTATGATTCAATCCATCTTCTGTAGGTATCCCAAATAATTGTTTCTGAAGTTGGGCGAACAATTAATTCTTCTTCTAATTTAGCGTCTGGATCAACAATTAATCCACTTCCATCTTCAGCATTTTTAAGCCTGTAATGCGTTACTACTGCACATTCTTTTGCAAATCCATCTACATGAGCTGCTTCTTTACTTAAAAATGATTTAGGTATAAATAAAGGAAAATATGCATTTTCATGACCAGTTTCTTTAAACTTTTTGTCTAATTCAGCTTGCATTTTTTCCCAAATTGCATAACCATATGGTTTAATAACCATACAGCCCCTTACACCTGAATTTTCAGCTAAATCTGCCTTTACAACTAGTTCATTATACCATTTTGAATAGTCATCTTCTCTCTTTGTTAATTTCTTACTCATAATTAAAGGTTTGGCATAAATATTGCATCTTTTTATAATAAAAAGATTAATTTCGACAAAACTAATTCTTTTTAAATAGTTCAACAATAAAAATTACAACTGATTATGGAAGTTTCAAAAATAATTGACCGAAAAAACTCACAAATTAGTCTATTAGTAGTACTAATGGTAAGTTTATATTCTTGTGGTACTTATCAAAGTGCATACTATAATGATGATGATGGTATTTATTCTTCCTCAAGAAATCAAAACCAACAAGAAGTAGTTATTGTTGAAAACAATTCTAATTTTGATAAAGATTATTTTGCTCATCAACTTGATGATCTTCAAAATTTAAAAGATGAAGACACCTTTACTAATATTGATGAATATTATTATGAAGATGGCCAAGTTGAAAATGACACTATTTATAACGATTATGATACTCCTTGGGAATATACTGACAATGTAGTTATTAATATAAATTCTGGTTTTGCAAGTTCAGGATATTACTGGCACAGCCCTTTTTACTACCCATATCATAATTACAATCCTTATTATTCAAATTTTTATTCACCTTGGAGATATTATAACCCTTATAACTACTCATACAATTACTATGGTTATAACTATCCTTATTATGAGTATGGTTATTACGGAAACTATTATCCATATTATAGCTACTCTCCTTATAATAATTATTACAGCCCAAATTATTCATACAATCGTTATAATAGATATGACAGTTATGGGAAAAGAACAACTTACAATACTAATACAAGAAGGTCTAATGTAGCAAATTCAACTGTTTTAAGCAGAAGAAGTTC
>SDWL01000386.1 GCA_004195315.1 Lutibacter sp. | reverse complement strand
AAGTGAGGTGGTTATTTAGGTAAATAGTCGAAAATAGCTGTTTTTGAAGCATTTTTTAACTTCATATAAGTCCATATCAAAAAACACTCGAAATTTAAATAGATATACCTTTTTCAGTAGCCTCCAATTGAAGCCCTTTTTTATTTCAAAAACTGCTTTAGTTTTAAAAGCGTGAATTAATTTTATATTTTAAAAGATTATAGGTAGTTTTTATTTAATATTTTAGCAAAAAAGAAATCTAGATGAATTATTTAAAGCATATAGGAAAATATTTTATTATGCTGAGACAAGTTTTTAGAAAACCACAGAAATGGTCGGTTTTTAGGGGACTATTATTTAGAGAAATTGATGATTTAGGATTAAAGTCAATGGGGATAATCATGTTTATTTCCTTTTTTGTTGGAGGTGTTGTTGCTATACAAACAGCATTAAATGTAGATAGTCCATTTATTCCTAAATATTTAATTGGTTTTGCAACAAAACGAGGTATAATTTTAGAGTTTGCTCCAACTTTTATGTCAATTATTTTAGCTGGAAAGGTAGGCTCTTATATTACTTCAAGTATGGGAACCATGAGAGTTACCGAACAAATAGACGCTTTAGAAGTTATGGGGATTAATTCCTTAAACTACTTAGTTTTACCAAAAATATTAGCTGCTTTGTTCTTTTATCCAATACTAATATTGTTGTCCATGTTTTTGGGAATTGTAGGGGGATATTATGCAGGATTGTTAACCGATTTATTTTATAGTGAAGATTTTATTTATGGCATTCAACTTGATTTTGACCCTTATTATATAAAATATGCCTTAACAAAAACAGTTGTTTTTGCTTTTGTAATTACCACGATACCAGCATATCATGGTTTTTATGTAAAAGGTGGCTCATTAGAAGTTGGTAGGGCAAGCACAAAAGCTGTTGTATGGACAAGTATAGTTATAATTTTATTGAATTATTTTTTAACTCAAATGCTTTTAGGATAAATGATTGAAGTTAAAGATTTATATAAGGAATTTAATAGAACACCTGTTTTAAAAGGTATTTCAACCACTTTTGAAAAAGGTAAAACCAATATGATTATTGGACAAAGTGGATCAGGGAAAACTGTTTTATTGAAGTGTTTACTTGGATTGCATACCCCTGAAGCAGGAATAATTTCTTTTGATGGACGAATACATACAGAATTAGGAATAAAAGAACGGAGACAATTAAGGCAAGATATGGGAATGGTTTTCCAAGGGGGTGCATTATTTGATTCATTAACAATTGAAGAAAATATACTATTTCCTTTAAAAATGTTTACAGATAAGTTAAATTCTGAAATGTTAGATCGGGTGAATATTGTTTTGAATAGGGTTAATTTAGAAAATGTAAATAATAAATTTCCGGCAGAACTTTCTGGTGGAATGCAAAAACGTGTGGCAATTGCGAGAGCAATAGTTATGAACCCAAAATATTTATTTTGTGATGAACCAAATTCGGGGTTAGATCCCAGAACAGCAACTGTAATAGATAACCTAATACAAGAAATTACCAAAGAATATCAAATAATTACTATTATTAATTCACATGATATGAATTCTGTGATGGAAATAGGTGAAAAAATTATTTTTTTAAAGAATGGTATAAATGCTTGGGAAGGGTCTAATGAAGAGATCTTCAAAACTGAAAATGAGGCGGTTGTAGAATTCGTGTATTCTTCAAATTTATTCAAGAAAGTTAGAGAGGCACATTTAAGTAAAACAAAATAAAAAAGAAGTTTGTTTTATTAAAATATACTATTATATTTGCACCCCGTTAAAATGGGAAAAATGACCTGGTAGCTCAGTTGGTAGAGCACCTCCCTTTTAAGGAGGTGGTCCTGGGTTCGAGCCCCAGCCAGGTCACAAAAACTTCTCTATATTATTGAGAAGTTTTTTTTGAATTTTTGGTGAGATACTCAAGTGGCCAACGAGGGCAGACTGTAAATCTGCTGCGCAAGCTTCGAAGGTTCGAATCCTTCTCTCACCACAAAAAAACCTCAAACAATTTGTTTGAGGTTTTTTTTATATGAATTTTAATATGTATCATAAAACTTGATTCATAAAATTAAGGGATCAAGTCCAAAAGTTGTGGGATTTTAGTTTTACGCAAAAATATTTGTTAGTCTAAAGAGAAAGAACTCTACATTTCTAACACCTCTAAATTGT
>SDWL01000385.1 GCA_004195315.1 Lutibacter sp. | reverse complement strand
AGATGTGTATAAGAGACAGGTATAAGTCCGTTTTCCCTTGCATAACTAAAACACCCGCTAAAAACCAAGTTGCTAAACTTGACAGTATATAATAATATATACCGTATTTTATTAATTTATTGGCTACACTTTTTCCTTTTATATCTTTTAAAAATCTATATGAAAGCACATAACTTGTTAACCCAAATACTGAAAGCAATACAATTGAAAATGCCTTATAACCACCTAAAGGGAAACTAATTAACATTAAAGTAATAGTTACTACTATAATTGTAATTGTTATTTTATAAACCTGCTTATGTTTTGTAGAAGCTTCTACAAAATTAGCAAGAAGAATTCCAATAGATGCCAAATATCCCCAACCTAAAAATGCAACATGAGAATGACTCTGCAAAAAGTGTTGATAGTTCACAAATACTAAGGGGTAGGTAAAATTCCATCTTAATAACAATCCATATAAAGCTGATAAAATGAATAATGAGAATGCCAATAAATATAAAAATTTACTATCTTTTTTGAACACCATTTAAAAAATTTAAGAATGTAAATAAACAAAGAATTTTATTTATTCTCTCAAAATTAGACATAAAAAAACGACAGTTCAAAATTTTAAACTGCCGTTTTTATCTTATTAATTTAAATATTTATTTTGCAAACGTATAAGATACACCTATCATAATCAAATCAGTAGTCATTTTATAACCAACTTTTGATCCTGTAATAGCGCCGTAAGGATTTGTAGGAGAAGCCATCATTGGGTCCATAATTTCACCTTCTGTTCTATCTCCACTCTTACCGTGATGATACATACCATTTAACATTAAACTATTAGTTAATGGATAGCTAAACCCAAATTGAAAAGCGTGTTTAATAACTGCTGTTGCTGGTGTTGAGAAAAAAGCTAATTCATCATCAATTGGGTTACTACTAAAAGTATAACCAACTCTTAATGGTAATTTTTCAATTCCTTTGTATTGTAAACCTGCTGATAAGATCTGTACATTTTTCCATCCAAAACCTGCAACTGAACCTGTTTGAGTCCAACCTTTAGCTCCAAAACCTGCTGTGTTTTCATAATCTACTTGTCTAAAATCTAAAGCTAAATCAACAAGGTTTGTAGAATATCCTAAACCTATTGATAAAATTGCTGGATAATCCATGTTAAAAGCGTTTTCAGAAACTGAATTATCCAAATGAGTATTTTTAAATTCTAAGTCATCAAATTTTTGTGCAGTTTTATAAGATGCTCCAATTTTAATTCCTCCTGGAGAATTATAGAATACACCAAACTGTGCACCATATCCAATTGCAGAAGCTTTATCACTTATACCATATCCTGATGCATTTGGACTAGCTGTTGGATTTGGTGCTAATTCTAATGCTGCATAATTAACCGTTGGTTGTACACCAATTGAAAAATTCTCAGTAATCTCATATGCCCAAGCTAAACCAACTTGCAATAACATATAATCTGATTCTAAGAGTCCAAAACCTCTTGCTTGTTGAGGATAATTTATTGGATTAGAATTAAGAGTTGGATTAAACGTAGGACTCATTGGATTATTAGCTTCTTCTGGAAATGTAACTCCAAAACCGCTAATTCCAAATGCAGATGCACCAAATGTATGTTTACTATCTTCTTTACCCCAAACCATAGCCAAAGCTGGCATAGGAGAAATACCTCTATCATCTTGTGTAACTCCTGAGACTGCTGGAGTTCCAGGTCCCATTGCTCCTGCTGGTAAACTTCCACTCAATTCAGGAGAAGAAAAGAATGCTCCAATATTAAAATCTAATATTTTATTATCAAATGTAGAAATGGATGCTGGATTCCATAGTAAAGCCCCACTAATATCTAATGGTTGGGCTGTTGAAGCTCCACCCATTGACATATTTACCGCGCCTACTCCCTGCATAATGTGCCCAGCTTGGGCAAAAGTTGCTGTTGTAAAAAGTACAACTGCTAATCTTAATAAGTTTTTCATAATTGTATATTTAATTTAATGTTCTTTTAATGTATCAATTGTTATATTACAAACTTTTAAGGTGATACAATTGTTACAATACAAAATTAGATTCTTTAGGAACTGTCTCTTATACACATCT
>SDWL01000384.1 GCA_004195315.1 Lutibacter sp. | reverse complement strand
AGATGTGTATAAGAGACAGGTTTGTAAAGTTGCAATTTGTTCAGGTGTGAAATCAGAGCCCTTTCTATTGTTTTCTTTTTTATTTTGTGCGTTTACATTTGTTGAAAGTAAAAGCACAATTACCAGCATTCCAATAAGATTTTTCATAATTACTATATATTTATTTTGTTATACTTCTTTGACTATTAATTATTACAAAGGTTTAAAATTTTAACACTCATTAACATTCGTTAACTATTTTGCTTATTATTTCTTTACAATTTTAATTGCTTTATTTAGCGTATTTTTGCAAAATATGATGATTAATAAACTTTCAGATTGGTTACCTACTACTAATAAAGAGGTGAAACTTAGAGGTTGGGAAGAGTTAGATGTAATTCTTTTTAGTGGAGATGCGTATGTAGATCATCCAGCATTTGGGCATGCAGTTGTAGGAAGGATTTTGGAAAGTTATGGATTAAGAGTTGCAATTGTTCCTCAGCCAAGTGTAAATGATAATTTACAGGATTTCACTAAAATGGGAACTCCTAAAATGTTCTTTGCAGTAACTGGTGGATGTATGGATCCAATGGTTAGTAATTATACAGCAAGTAAAAGAAAGCGTGATAATGATGCCTATACACCAAATGGAGATAAAGGTTTTAGACCAGATTATGCAACAGCTGTTTATTCAAAGATATTAAAGGAGAAATTTCCAGATGTACCAGTTTTAATTGGGGGGATTGAAGCGTCTCTTCGTAGAGTTACACATTACGATTATTGGAGCGATTCATTAAAACCAACAATTTTAGAAGATTCTAAAGCTGATTTGTTAGTGTATGGAATGGGTGAGCAGCCTTTACGTGAAATTGTAAGTTTATTGCAAAAAGGAGTTCCATTTTCAAGTATAAAAACTGTAAATCAAACTGCTTTTTTGTTGAAAAATGAAGAAGAGCTTCCGAAAAATAAAAATTGGAAAGATGTCAGCATTCATTCACATGAAGTTTGTTTGAAAGATAAAAAATTATTTGCTTCTAACTTTAAAGTGATTGAGCAAGAATCTAATAAATTATTTGCTGATCGTATTTTTCAAAAGGTGAATACTTCAACGTTGGTTATAAACCCACCGTATCATACTATGACAGAAGCTGAGATTGATGCTTCTTTTGATTTGCCTTTTACACGATTGCCACATCCAAAATATAATAAGCGAGGGCAAATTCCTGCGTTTGAAATGATAAAATTCTCTATAAATATTCATAGAGGTTGTTTTGGGGGCTGTAGTTTTTGTACTATTTCAGCGCATCAAGGAAAATTTATAGCAAGCAGAAGTCAAGAATCTGTTTTAAAAGAAGTTGACCAAGTAGCTAATATGCCCGATTTTAAAGGATATTTATCTGATATTGGTGGACCTTCAGCAAATATGTATAAAATGAAAGGCAAGGTTCAGGAAATTTGCGATAAATGTGTTTCTCCTTCCTGTATTTCTCCTGTAATTTGTCATAATTTAGATACTTCACACAAACCTTTAACTGAGTTATATAAGGCAGTAGACAAACATACAAAAATAAAAAAATCATTTATTGGAAGTGGAATTCGACACGATTTATTAGTACCTGAATTTAATAAACTAGCTGATCCAAAAGAGTTAGATGCTTATACGGTAGAAGTAATGACAAATCATGTCTCTGGAAGATTAAAAGTTGCACCAGAACATACTTCAGATAATGTCTTGAAATTAATGCGAAAACCTTCTTTTTCTTATTTTCATAAATTTAAAGAGCGGTTTGATAAAATAAATATTCGTAAAAAGTTAAACTTACAATTAATACCATATTTTATTTCTAGTCATCCAGCTTGTGAATTAGAAGATATGGCAAATTTAGCTGCTGAAACTAAAGATATGGGTTTTCAGTTAGAACAAGTACAAGGGTTTACTCCAACACCTATGACAGTTGCTACGGTAATTTATTATAGTGGTTACCATCCGTACACATTAAAACCGATGAAATCTCCTAAAACCAAAATTGAAAGAGAAGAACAGCATCGATTTTTCTTTTGGTATAAAAAAGAAAATCAACAATGGATTAGAAATACATTATCAAAAGTTAGTAGGTTAGATTTACTTCAAAAATTACTACCAGAAAATAATTCTTGGAGAAAAAATAAAGCAGTTAAAGCCAAAGAT
>SDWL01000383.1 GCA_004195315.1 Lutibacter sp. | reverse complement strand
ATATTAAATCAGTCAATCACTTTCCCTGCAATAGAAGAACAAAATGCAATTGTTAAATATATTCTTACTGAAGAAACTCGAATAAATACCAAAATAGAAAAAACAAAAAGACTTATTGACCTACTCAAAGAATACAAAACAGCATTGATAAGTGAAGTAGTAACAGGTAAAATAAAAATAAATTAATATGAGCCAATATACATTTGAAGAAATAAGCAAATCTTTTTATGCTATACAAGCATTCTTGCAAACTAAAAATTTAGTCATAGGCAATAGTAATGAGTTAGTTTGTAAGTTTTCTTTTGAAAACCCAAAACGATCATATACACATACATTGGAAACGGAATGTAGGGAGTTTATAGATAACCCTTCTTTTATTTTACATTCAGACACTTTTAAATCTGAAGGATATTACAAACCTGTTTGGAGTTCATATAATCTGTTTAGTTGGGATGAGGATAAAGAAGAACTAACAGTAGAATTAAATAATAAAAAGTACTCAATTAAACACACCTAATTATGACACTCTGTGTATCTTGGATAAGAAAAGTAAACGACAAAGAAGAACTCATCTTTGCAACAGACAGTTGTCTTTCTGGTGGCGAGAGATGGAACGATGGTGTTAAACTATTTGAATTACCAAGAAAAGATTGTTTAATCAGTTTTGCTGGTGCAACAAATAGAACCTATCCTTTAATTTTAAACTTAATTTCATCTATCAAATTTGATGAACATTTATCCAATAGCAATACAGATATTAACGAAGTATTAGAGTATTTAGTTAATTTGTTTACTAAACTCTGCAACTCTATTTCGGATTATGGAACACAAGATTTTAAAGATGTTTTAGGTGAGTTTACTTTTCTTTTTGGTGGTTATTCTTGGAAAGAAAGCAAGTTTAAACTTTGGAAATTGAGTTATAATTTTGCATTAAAAGCAATCATTCACGATCAAGTAAATGGTGATGGAATGTTTTATAGTTTTATTGGTGATGAATTAGAAAAAGCAGAAAAACTATTAATCAAAGAAATAACAGATAACGGAAAAGCACTTTCTCGTGAGTTTGATATGGAGCCATTTAAAGTATTACTATCAATGATAAGAGAAGATGAGTTTGATAGTATTGCAGGAGAAATTCAAATAGCGAAAATTCATCCACCAGGAACAACAGAATTTTTAGGTGTTTATTGGCCTTCCATAAATGGTAATAAAACCTTTTTAGGTAAAGATGTAAGTTTAGATAACAATCCTAATGTTAGTTTTATTGACCCAGACACAGCAACCATTGTTGGTGAATTACCTGAAATATTATTAGAAATTGATTCTGATGTTTATGGCATCAATACAAAATTTGTAGAAGATTGTTACCCTTTAGAAGAAGGTACAACAAACAGAAACTTAAAACCTCAATTAACAAAAAGAGAGAAATCGAGATTAAAAACAATATTTAACGATATTGCTTATGCTCGATTTATAGAAAATGAACAAGAAGAACCACAAATAGACTAATTATGGCAAAAAGTTTAACAAACTCATCGCTCGATAGGCAAAACATATTAAACAATAAATATGCCTTAGAAGAAATACAAAAAGCAGTAGGTGTACAAGGTGTTGTTTTTGAAAATGAATTTAAATTTTTAAAAACACAATTAGCCGGTTTTTTTGAGATTGACGAAAGAACAATTGAACGTTATTTAGCCAAATACGACCAAGAAATAAAGCAGAATGGGTACGAAATCATTAAAGGCAAGCGTCTAAAAGAGTTTAAGTTATCTGTTGATGAACAATTTGCTACCGACACCAATGTCGGTGACAAAAATTCTGTGAGCGACATTGATGTCGCCCACAAAGCTGTAAACCTTGGAATCTTTAATTTTAGAGCTTTTTTAAACCTTGCAATGCTATTGGTAGAAAGCGAAAAAGCTAAAATATTACGTACAGCAATTTTAGACATCGTTATTGACACCATTAACCAAAGAACCAAAGGAAAAACCAAATATATCAATCAACGCGATGAAGACTTTATAGAAAGTTATTTTATAGAAGAAAACTACCGGAAAGAATTTACAAATGCCCTCAAGGATTATGTAGATATGGGGGTTTTTAAATACCCGCTTTATACCGATAAAATATACCTTAGTATCTGTCTCTTATACACATCT
>SDWL01000382.1 GCA_004195315.1 Lutibacter sp. | reverse complement strand
AGATGTGTATAAGAGACAGGCAAAAAATCGCATTTATAACTGGAGTTACAGGACAAGATGGCGCTTATTTAAGCGAGTTTTTATTAAAAAAAGATTATGTTGTTCATGGTTTAAAACGTAGGTCTTCTTCTTTTAATACAGACAGAATTGATCATTTATACCAAGATCCACATATTGAAAACAGAAATTTCATATTGCATTATGGTGATATGACTGATAGTTCCAATTTAATTCGCTTAATTAAAGAAATACAACCTGATGAAATTTACAATTTAGCAGCAATGAGCCACGTACAAGTGTCCTTTGAAATACCTGAATATACTGGAAATGCAGATGGTTTAGGAACATTACGTATTTTAGATGCTATACGTTTATTAGGTTTAGAAAAAAAGACTAAAATTTATCAGGCTTCTACTTCTGAATTGTATGGAAAAGTGCAAGAAGTTCCACAATCTGAAACAACACCATTTTATCCTCGTTCACCGTATGCAGTTGCAAAAATCTATGCCTATTGGATTACTGTAAACTATAGAGAAGCGTACAATATGTTTGCTTGTAATGGAATTTTATTTAACCACGAATCTCCTATTAGAGGTGAAACTTTTGTTTCTAGGAAGATTACTAGGGCGACTGCACGTATTGCATTGGGTTTACAAGATAAAATTTATTTAGGAAATATAGATGCCAAACGAGATTGGGGACATGCTAAAGATTATGTGCGCATGATGTGGATGATTTTACAAGCGGATGAACCAGAAGATTGGGTAATTGCAACTGGTAAAACTACAAGTGTACGTGATTTTGTACGTATGAGTTTTGCTGAAGTTGGTATTGAACTTGAATTTATAGGAGAAGGAATACATGAAAAAGGTTTTGTGAAATCTTGTTCAAATTATGAGTATCAATTAGAAATTGGGAAAGAAGTATTAGCGGTAGACCCTAAATATTTTAGACCTACTGAAGTAGATTTATTAATTGGAGATCCAACAAAGGCAAACACCAAATTAGGCTGGATCCCAAAATATGATTTACAGGCACTTGTGTCAGAAATGATGCAAAGCGATATACATTTAATGAATAAAGAGCAATATTTAAAAGAAGGAAAGTACTCAGTGTTAAATTATTTTGAGTAGGTAGTGAAATTGTGATGAATGATGAGTGAACCGTCATTGACTACGTCTAATTTTCGATTTCCGGACTTGATCCGGAATCTGCTGAAATGAAAGAGTAATTAAACTCTTTATCATGAGATCCCCATTCAAGCTGAGGATGAAGGAATGATTAAAAGCCTTAGTGTTAGTCAAAGTTTTAGTCAAAGTCAAAAAAAAAATGGACAAAAATTCAAAAATATACATCGCTGGTCACCGTGGTATGGTAGGCTCGGCAGTTTGGAGAGCATTAACAGCTAAGGGCTATACCAATTTACTAGGCAAAACTAGTAAAGAACTGGATTTACGCAATCAAACAGCCGTAAACAACTTTATTTCAAAAGAAAAACCTGTTGCAATTGTAGATGCAGCAGCAAAAGTAGGAGGGATCTTAGCAAATAGAGATGACCAATATGGTTTTTTGCTAGAGAACATGCAAATTCAAAACAATCTAATACAAGCAGCACATATAAACAATGCAGCAAAATTTATATTTTTAGGAAGTTCTTGTATTTACCCAAAATTAGCTCCACAACCTTTAAAAGAGGAATACTTGTTAACTGGTGCTTTAGAACCAACCAATGAGGGCTATGCTATTGCAAAAATTGCAGGAGTTAAATTGTGCCAAGTCATACGTAACCAATACAACAAAGACTTTGTAAGCTTAATGCCTACTAATTTGTATGGACCAAACGATAATTTCGATTTAAAATCTTCACACGTTTTACCTGCAATGCTTCGAAAATTTCACGAAGCCAAGTTAAATAAACAGGCAGCTGTAGAACTATGGGGAACGGGTAAACCCATGCGCGAGTTTTTACACGTTGATGATTTAGCAAAAGCAGTGGTATTTGCTATTGAAAATAAATTACCAGAACATTTATACAATGTAGGTACTGGCACAGATGTAACAATTAAACAACTGGCAGAAACTATACAAAAAGTTGTTGACCATAAAGGAAACATTGCTTGGGATAGCTCAAAACCTGTCTCTTATACACATCT
>SDWL01000381.1 GCA_004195315.1 Lutibacter sp. | reverse complement strand
AGATGTGTATAAGAGACAGGACTAAAATATAAATTAACACAACCCAAAAACTCTTGTTTGTTGTTGCAATTCCCAATCCTTGCATTAAATATCCTCTGAAAAGCAACTCTTCCATACTTGTTTGTATAGGTAAAAATAAGAATGAAATAATTACTAAAAGAAAAAATGATAAAGGTTTAAAATTCCACACATAATCTTCTGGCGACATAAAATATCCAATAGAAATCATTAGCACTCCAATGATTGCCCAAATTGAAAACGCATAAAAAAATCGATTCCAATCAACTTTTTCACGGCTAGTAATTAATGTCACTATTTTTCTTTTATGAATTTGTTTTATTCCAAAAAACAAGGATAATAACCCTCCTAAGAAAGTTAATATTATTAAAAATAAATAGAAATTAGAGTCTATTCCAAGTGTTGCAAAATTTTCATTTGCCGAAGCCATAAATGCATCCATACCACCCGCATAATAAAGGGCAACTCCTGTTAAAGGTATAGCGCCAATAAATTGCCATCCAAAAAACAAGATAAATATAGTTACTAAATAAGCCCACCATTCATTATTTCCTTTGTATGCTTGTTGTATAAACTTCATATTTTAATTGTTAATTTCTTTAAAAACACTTTGACAATCTCAGTGTGACTCTCTTTAAAATTATAATAAACTAAAATTCCATTTTTTAGTATTATTATAATGTAAATGTCCGTTTTTAACTTCTAACGGACTCTCAAAATTGTTAGTAAATAAACTCCCTGTTCCTAAACCTTGAGGCATTTTAGAGTTTAATATGTAAGTCCATTGTGCAATAGCATTTAAACCAATATTACTCTCTAAAGCTGATGTTATCCACCAACCTATTTCTTGTTTTTTAGCAAGACTTATCCATTCTTCACTTCCTTTAAATCCGCCAATTAAACTAGGTTTTAAAATGACATATTGCGGATTTATTATTTGTAGTAATTCTTCCTTTTTTGTTACATTAAAAACACCAATTAATTCTTCATCTAAAGCAATGGGAATTGGAGTTTTTAAACATAATTCAGCCATTTCGTTAAACTGTCCTTGTTTTATGGGTTGTTCTATAGAATGAATTTCAAAATCAGATAATCGTTTTAATTTTTCTAATGCTTCCGAAGATTTAAATGCTCCGTTGGCATCAACTCTTAATTCAATTTCTTCGGCAGAGAACTCTTTTCTTATACTTTTAAGTAATGAAATTTCAGTGTCAAAATCTATAGATCCTATTTTCATTTTTATAACAGAAAAACCAGCTTTTAACTTAGTTGAAATTTGTTGTTTCATGAAAACTTCACTTCCCATCCAAATTAAGCCATTAATATTTATGGCATCTTTAGATTCTATAAATTTTGAAGGAAATAATTCAAATAGATTTTCACTATTTAATGATAAAAAAGCTTGTTCTAAACCAAACTGAATGGAAGGAAATTCAATTAAATCAAACAATAAATCTTCAACATTTCTATTTATATTTTCACAAAGCCATTGTAACTTTTCTTCATAATCTGGTCTATCATCAATACTTAAACCTCTAAAAATTGAACACTCACCAATTCCTATTTTATTATTATTAAAAATCTTTAAAAAACACGTTTCTTTTGTATTCAACACACCTCTTGATGTGCCACTTGCTTGTTTAAAATTTAATATATATTTTTGAAAAATTGCTTTCATATTTTAATAAAGTTTGAAAGATACAACTATTTGAAAATTTATTTTATCTAACATCTCATTAATATTACTTCTATGGAAATCCCTCAAAATACCAAATATCATTTTTATATGCAATTCCTTTTTTATAGCTACAGTAATAATTGAAGGCATTGTTATTAATAAAAAAAGTCCGAAACATAATAATTTAAGTACAGTACTTAAATAGACTTGGACTGGTGAATTTTTTAGTTTTATCTTATATTTACTATTGCCAATTATTGAATTTCATCCACTTATGACATTTACTCAAGTGAGTATTACATATTACACCAATACTGGATTCACACAGAATTAATACATAAAATGCCCCGTTGGTTTGAAACCGTTTTTAATACACCATAACATCACAGAGTACAACATGGTTGAAATCATTTGTATTTGAACAGAACCATATAAATTATTTGGAATATTTCAAGCCGAATTAGATGAAGAAAAAGTTGCTTATGGTTTAACCTGTCTCTTATACACATCT
>SDWL01000034.1 GCA_004195315.1 Lutibacter sp. | reverse complement strand
TACAGTTTTTTTTAAAAAATTAATTTGGAAAGTATTTCTCAAAATAAATTGGTTGTAATAATTAAGGTAATAATTCTTTCTAAGTAAAAAGGAGTTGAAAATATGTTTATAAATATGCGTACTCTGGAAAAATATTGTTTTAAATATTTAACATAATACCAACGTTTTTAATATTAATGAATTATGAATTATTTTTTAAATTTATTACTTCTCCTTTTTAGCCCAACTATCACGTAAAGGAACGGTTCTGTTAAAAACTAATTTAGTTTCTGTAGTGTCTTTATCAACACAAAAATAGCCTAATCGTTGAAATTGGAATCGGTCTAAAACATTCGCTGTTTTTAAACTTGGTTCAACAAAAGCATCAATAACTGTTAATGAATCGGGGTTTAAAAACTCTTTAAAATCTTTGTCTTTATGTCCGTCTGGTGCTTCATCTGTAAATAATCGGTCGTACACTCTAACTTCAGCTTTTACAGCGTGTTTTGCAGAAACCCAATGCAAGGTTCCTTTCACTTTACGTTTACTAGCTTCTGTTCCGCTTCCGCTTAACGAATCTTCATCGTACGTACAATAAATTTCAGTAATCTCACCATTTTCATCTTTTAAACAACTTTCTGCTTTAATTATATAAGCATTCTTTAAACGAACTTCGTTTCCTAATTTAAGTCGGAAGAATTTTTTATTTGCTTCTTCTCTAAAATCCTCTTTTTCAATATATATTTCACGAGAAAAAGGTACTGCTCTACTACCAAAACCTTCTTCATAATCGTTATAATTGGCATCTAAAAACTCTTCTTTTTCTTCAGGATAATTTGTAATAATAATTTTCACAGGATTTAAAACAGCCATAACTCTTGGTGCTGTTTTGTTTAAATCGTCTTTTATACAATGCTCTAATAAAGCAACATCCGTTACGTTATCACGTTTTGAAATTCCCGCAGTTTCACTAAATATTTTAATAGATTCAGCAGTATAACCTCTTCTTCGTAAACCTGAAATTGTTGGCATTCTAGGATCATCCCAACCATTAACCACACCTTCTTCAACCAATTGTAGTAATTTACGTTTGCTCATTACTGTATAACTTAAGTTTCTACGAGCAAATTCACGTTGTTTTGGTCTTAATGTTGTTGTATCATACACTTGATCAACATACCAATCGTATAAATCTCTGTGGCTTTTAAATTCTAAAGTGCAGATAGAATGTGAAACTTGTTCAAGGTAATCAGATTCACCATGTGTCCAGTCATACATTGGGTAAATACACCAATCATTTCCAGTTCTGTGATGTTTTCTTTTTAAAATACGATACAAAATGGGATCACGCATATGCATATTTACATGTTTCATGTCTATTTTTGCACGCAACACATGAGAGCCTTCTTCAAACTCTCCATTTTTCATTCTCAAAAATAAATCTAAGTTTTCTTCAATAGATCTATCTCGGTTTGGACTATCAGTTCCTACTTCAGTTGGCGACCCTTTTTGTTTCGCCATTTCTTCAGATGTTTGATTATCAACATACGCTTTTCCTTCTTTTATTAATTCCAAGGTCCAATCATATAATTGCTGAAAATAATCTGAAGAATACAATTCTTTATCCCATTTAAACCCTAACCACTCAACATCAAACTTAATGGCATCAACATATTCTTGCTCTTCTTTAGCCGGATTTGTATCGTCAAAACGTAAATTTACAGGTGCATTGTATTTTAAACCCAATCCAAAATTTAAGCAAATAGAGGCTGCATGCCCAATGTGTAAATACCCATTTGGTTCAGGAGGAAACCTAAAACGAAGTTTATCTTTTGGTAAACCGTTTGCTAAATCTTCTTCAATAATTTGCTCTAAAAAATTTAATGATTTTTTATCTTCAGTCATAATATAAAAACTAATAAGCTACAAAATTATCGATTTTTTTTGGCAATGCAACTATAAATAAACACAGTGTGTTGGTTAATGGGTTAAAACAGCAGCATAAGTATTGTATTTAGGGCGTTCCCTTACAGGTTGGGCTTTCACTACTCGTTTTTTTATGTTGAAAACAGCTAAAAAAGAGTTCAAATAATAGCTTGCGTTGAGTCTAGTTGAAGTGTTCTATCTCTAATGTGAAAACGGAAATCAATAGTATTAAAAGTAAAAACAACTTACCTTTGTCTAAATTTTTGATACAAATGGGGACAATAAAAATAAAAAATATTCGAGTGTATGCGTATCACGGATGTTTAGTTGAAGAAGGGAAAATTGGGTCAGATTATAGTGTAGATCTTTCAGTGAAGGCTAATTTATCAAAATCTGCAAAAACAGATAATTTAGCTGATACTGTTGATTATGTACACTTAAATAAAATAGTAAAAGAAGAAATGGCTATTCGTTCTCAATTATTAGAAGAAGTTACAATACGTATTTTAGATAGAATTTTGCTTGAAATACCAATGATAAAAAAAGCAGATGTAGCCGTTTCTAAATTAAATCCACCAATTGGAGGTAATGTTGCTATGGTTACTATTGAAATGTCAAAAACCCAAAAATAAGTATAAGGTATCAAGTATTTGATTATTACTTCTGTACATTATATTTTTAAACAAAAATTTAAAAAATACTTGTCAGCTTATTAAAAATCATTAAATTTGCAAACCAAATAAGGCGTCGTGGCCGAGTGGCTAGGCTGGGCTCTGCAAAAGCTCCTACAGCGGTTCGAATCCGCTCGATGCCTCAAAAAAAACCTAAGCATTTGCTTAGGTTTTTTGCTTTTCTTTAACACTTCCTTAAGTATAAATTCACGTATATTTGTCCATATAAGTTTATTGAATGAAAATATACCCAATTGAAACAGGAAACTTTAAGCTAGATGGTGGTGCCATGTTTGGAGTAGTTCCTAAAGTTTTGTGGCAACGCACAAACCCTGCAGACAGTAATAATTTAATTGATATGAGTCTTAGAACCATGCTTATTGAAGATGGTAATCGACTTATTTTAATTGACACAGGTGTTGGAAACAAACAATCTGAGAAATTTTTTGGTTTTTATTATATGTTTGGTGATTTTTCTTTAGACTCTTCATTAGCAAAACATGGTTTTCACAGAGATGATATTACTGACGTTTTTCTAACACATTTACATTTTGACCATTGCGGAGGAAGTATTCAATGGAATAAAGACCGTACAGGTTATGAACCAGCTTTTAAAAATGCTAAATTTTGGAGCAATAAAAACCACTGGAAATGGGCTACTGAACCAAACGTTAGAGAAAAAGCATCATTTTTAAAAGAAAATATCAATCCAATTGAAGCAAGCGGACAATTAAATTTTGTAAACATACCTACGAATGATTTTGTTCAAAATTCAGAACTAGGCTTCAATATTTTATTTGCTGATGGACATACAGAAAAGCAAATGATTCCACATATTCAATATAAAGACAAAACTATTGTTTTTGTAGCAGATTTATTACCAACTGTTGGGCACATTCCTTTACCTTATGTGATGGGTTATGATACACGTCCGTTATTAACCATGGATGAAAAAGCAACGTTTTTAAATAAAGCAGCTGATAATAATTACTTGTTGTTTTTTGAACATGATGCTATCAATGAACTTTGTACAGTTAAACATACAGAAAAAGGAGTACGATTAGACCAAACATATAAATTTAACGAAGTATTTAATTAAAATAAATTAGAAATGAGAATATTCAAATCAATTAATATTGTAGCAGTTGCGGCTATTACATTAGCAAGTTGTGGTTCTGTAAAAAATGTAGCAGTACCAGCTATGGATACAACAGTATCAATTTTAGCAAAAAAAGGAACAGTAAGTGATGAGCAATTTAATCATTGGGCTCATGCTGATATAGTAACTGATACCATTCCTGGGATTAGTTTAGACAAAGCTTATAAATTTTTAGAAGGTAAAACAGGTGTAACAGTTGTTGTAGCTGTTATTGATTCAGGTATTGATATTGAACATGAAGATTTAAAAGATGTACTTTGGACGAATCCAAAAGAAATAGCAGGTAATGGAATTGATGATGATAAGAATGGATATGTAGATGATATTTATGGATGGAATTTTTTAGGAGGTAACGGAGTTGATGCTCCTGAACAATTAGAAATTACACGAATTGTTGCTAAAATGAACCCTCGTTTTGAAGGTAAAACATTAGAAAACATTAGCGATAATGAGAAAGCTAATTTTGAAAAATATCAAGAATATTTAAAAGCTTTTGAAGCTTCTTCAGGAAGACATTTTAGAACAATGGATCGTATGGTTCAAATAGGTGAAAATTTTAATGCAGTTAAAAAATTCTTAGGAAAAGATAGCATTACTATTGAAGATTTACAAGCAATTAAAACTGAAGATGAAACATTACAAGCTCAAATAGGTGATGTTTTAGGATTAATATCTAGAGGTTTAGATGAAAAAGCATACTTAGAATATTATGAGACTCAAAAAAGAAATAAAAACTATGATTTTGATTTTGATGGAAGAGCAATTGTAGGTGATGACCCAACAAATATTAATGATGTTAAATACGGGAATGAATTTGTTATTGGATCAACAGAAATAGAATCTCACGGAACTCATGTTGCAGGTATTATTTTAGCAACTCGTAATAATGGTGTTGGTTTAAATGGTGTTGCACATAACGCAAAGTTAATGTCTGTAAGAGCTGTTCCAGATGGTGATGAACGCGATAAAGATGTTGCTTTAGCTATTAGATATGCTGTAGATAATGGAGCTAAAGTTGTAAATATGAGCTTTGGTAAAAGCTTTTCATCTTATCGTCATTGGGTATTTGATGCTATTAAATATGCTGAAAAACATGATGTATTATTGGTTCATGCTGCCGGAAACGACGGTAAAGATATTGATGTAAAAGATAATTTCCCAAATGATTCTGAAGATAAGGTTACAGAAATTGCAGACAATGTACTTACTATTGGTGCAATGAGTGTTAATTTTGACGAAAACTTGCCAGCAACATTTTCAAACTACGGAAAATTAAATGTAGATATATTTGCTCCAGGAGTACAAATTTATTCAACAGTACCTCAAAATAAATATAAAAAATATAGTGGTACTTCAATGGCTTCTCCAGAAGTTGCGGGTGTAGCAGCTTTAGTTAGATCATACTATCCACAGTTATCAGCAAGTCAGGTAAAACATATTATTATGAATTCTGGAACTAAATTAGATATGGAAGTGATATTACCAGGTTCTAAATCGAAAGAAAACCCGAATGGGAAAAAAGTAAAATTCTCTGATTTATCAATTTCAGGAAAAATTGCAAATGCATACAATGCACTAGTTTTAGCTGATAAAATGGTGAATAAATAATAAAATTATTAATATTCTGTTAAAAAGCACACTCTATAATGAGTGTGCTTTTTTGTTTGTAATAGTTATGATTATATTGCAAATCTAAAATCCATTTTAAAATGAATAAATTATTTACCCTAATACTTTCAATCACCACTATATTAGTTACAGCACAAAATAATATTACGTATTGGCAACAACATGTAGCTTATAAAATGGATGTAGATGTTGATGCTAAAAATTATCAGTATAAAGGAACTCAAGAATTGGTTTATACAAATAATTCACCTGATGTTTTAAATAAAGTTTTTTATCATTTATACTTTAATGCGTTTCAACCAAATAGTGAAATGGATGCAAGATTACAAGCGGTTACAGATCCTGATAGAAGAATGGTAGTTAATAAAGGCACAAAAGAAAATCCAAAATACGAAAGCAGAATTGCGAAGTTAAAACCAAATGAAATAGGTTATTTAAATGTTTTATCATTAAAACAAAATGGAAATGATATAAAATATACTACTGAAGGTACAATTTTAGAAGTAACGTTAAATACACCTATTCAACCAGGAGAGAAAGTAATTTTCGAAATGACTTTTGAAGGACAATTACCTGTACATATTAGAAGAGCAGGAAGAAATAGTGAAGACGGTGTGGCACTTTCAATGGCGCAATGGTTCCCGAAAATGGCTGAATACGATTTTGAAGGATGGCATGCGCATCCTTATATTGCCAGAGAATTTCATGGAGTTTTTGGAGATTTTGACGTAACACTTCATATTGACAGAAATTATACTGTTGGTGGTACAGGAGACCTTCAAAACCCACAAGAAATAGGACATGGATATGAAGATAAAACAAAACCTTTAAATGTTTTGAAGGGAGAAAAATTAGCGTGGCATTTTATTGCAGAAAATGTGCACGATTTTACATGGGCTGCAGATCCAAATTATGTGCATGACATATTAATAACAGCCAGTGGAACAGAACTTCATTTTTTATATAAAAACAGTCCAGAATATTTAAAAGCTTGGAAAGAATTACAACCTTTAACTGAAAAAGCACTGAAGTATTTCAATTTAACTATTGGTGAATATCCTTGGAAACAGTATTCTGTAATACAAGGAGGAGATGGCGGTATGGAATATGCTATGTGTACATTAATTGCTGGCGGAAAAACATTAAATGAAATTGTAGGTACTGTATTTCATGAATTAGCACACACTTGGTTTCATAATATTTTAGCTACCAATGAAAGTAAACATTCTTGGATGGATGAAGGTTATACTACCTATATTTCAACACTTGCTTCTAATAAAATTTTAAGAGGCGGAGATGGTAAACCAAACGCAAATGGTTATAGAGGCTACTACTTTGCCGTAAAAAATGAAATTGAAGAGTCTTTAACAACACAGGCTGATAGGTTTAATACTAATGCAGCTTTCAGTATTGGAAGTTATACAAAAGGAAGTATGTTTGTTTCTCAACTTAATTATATAATTGGAGAAGAAAATGTAAAAACGATGCTTAAAAAATATTTTAACGATTTTAAATTTAAGCACCCAACACCTAATGATGCAAAAAGAGTTGCTGAAAAAGTATCTGGCTTAGAACTAGATTGGTATTTAAACGAATGGACAGAAACAATTCATACAATTGATTATGCTATTGCAAAAGTTGAAGATAACACTATTACGCTAGCCCGTGTTGGTCAAATGCCAATGCCAATTGATGTAACCGTTACGTACGTTGATGGAAGTACTGAAGACTTTAATATTCCATTGCGTATGATGCGAGGCAACAAACCAACTTCAGCAACTATATTAAAAGATTGGACTTGGGCGCACCCAACATACACATTTTCTACTTCAAAAGAAATTAAAAAGGTAGAAATAGACACTTCTCAATTAATGGCTGATATTGATAAATCAAACAATACGTTTGAAAAAGAGTAAAAAATAAAACCCATCAATTTTGTAGTAACTTTAAATTGATGGGTTTAAAATTTTTAAAAGTTTATTTTTTAACAATATACTTCGTTAAATTGGAAGTTAAAATACTTTTTAATTCATCCTCATTACCTTCCGAAGTTTCAGTAAAAACAAACCCAAAAACAGGATATTCTTTCATAGCTACTTTTCTTAAAAGTAACGGTTTTTCAAAATCTTTAAGCAACAATTCGTAGTTAAAAGATTTGATGTCGCTTTGCGCAATTCCTGAAGTATTATCTAACAAAATAAGACTGTATTTTTCGCCAGCTTTGTCTTTAAAAATTTCGTCCCAGTTTGGTTTTTTAACGTATAAAAAATGTTCGTATGAATTTATTTCAAAAGCATACCAAGCCAAATCTCCAGTTGTACACCAACCACCAAAACGCATAGGATTTACTTCAATTGGAATAATAGTTTCGTTACTATCAATTCTAACTTCAATATGAATAGGAAAATTCTTTAGGTTAGCTTTTTTTCCAATAATATTTACTAAGTTTTGAACAGTTGGCAGGTTTAAACTAATTATTTCTTTTGATGTTGAATACACACGGTCACTTACATCTTTTCCTGAAGAAAAAATATGATGCATTATATTAAGTACAACAGCTTCACCTTTATCATTATAATAACAATCTACAGCATATTCTTCACCTTCAATACATTCTTCAATTATAAAATAATTTGCATCTAAAACTTCATTTGGGTAAAAACCTTTAATGTGATTGATGTCTTTTTTAATTTCAGCTAAAACAGTTGCCCATTCAGAAGGTTCATCTACCTTATGAACGCCTAAACTAAAAAATCCAACAGCAGGTTTAATTATAAAAGGGAATTTTAAATTATCAATTAGTACGTTGTCTAATTCCTCAAATTTAACACCTTCAAAAAAGTAATTAGGATAGGTGTCTTTTAAGAGTTCTCTGAACTGTATTTTATTTTTAAAAACTTTAATTTTATTTGGAAGTGTTGTAGCACTCACGTTTTTTTCAACCCAACTAATGCTATTTTCTGAGTTTGAATATACAGGTTGATTTGGGTTATTTTTAATAGTATTTTCAGCATCAATTTCTGATATCCAGTTCAAAGAATTATCTGTTACTAACTCTTTAGCTTCTTTAGTTGCTACAATTTGAAAGTTATTTTTTTTAATAGTTTCTATTAGAAAATCGGAAACGTAGGGTTTATCAATTAAAAACATTTTTTTGATGAATATTATAATTATTGTTTAAAGATTTTATGGAACAGGATTTCCTGTTGATGCAGTATAAATTTGAAACCATTGTTCTAAACTTAGATTTACTTCTGAAGCTGCTACAGCATTTTTTATGCGTTCAATTTTATGAGTCCCCACAACTGGTATTATACCAGCCGGATGTTTTAATAACCAAGCATAAATTAGCGTGTCAATTGAATCTATATTTAGGTTATTTGCTATTTTAGTAAGTGTATTAAAAATGCGTTGTTCCTTTTCGGTTGTTGGATTTAATAATTGTCCACCAGCCAAAGGAGACCAAGCCATGGGGTTTATTTTTTTTTGAAGAAAATAATCTATATTTCCATTGTCAAAATGCTCTAAACAAAGTGGTGAAATTTCTACCTGATTAGTCACCAATTTTTCATCAGTATAAGTATTCAGCATTTCAAATTGTTGAGGTGTAAAATTAGAAACTCCGAAGTGTAAAACTTTACCACTTTTTTTCAATACTTCAAACGCCTTAGCAACTTCTTCAGGATTAAAAAATGGTGAAGGGCGGTGTAATAACAACAATTCAATATAATTTGTTTTTAAATTTTTTAATGAATTTTCAACAGATGAAATAATGTGATTAAAACTGTAATCATAATGATTAAGTTTTCTAGAAGGAAACTTATCAGATGTTAATTTTATACCACATTTTGTAATTAGTTGTATCTCTTTTCGCAGTGCTGGCTTTAGAGCTATAGCATCACCAAAAAGTTTTTCACAACTGTAATTTCCATAAATATCAGCGTGATCAAAAGTTGTGATTCCTAATTCAATAGATTGTTCAATTAATTTTATAATTTCCTGATTATTTAGATGCCAATCTGCCAATCTCCAATGTCCGTGAACAATTCTTGAAACTTCAAAATTAGTTGTTAGTTTTATTTTACTCATAGACATTCTTTATTAGTTTGTAAAATTACTTAATTTCAGCAACTCTCCAATAGTTAAAACTTGTTGATTTCCAACTTTGAAGATACAAGGTTTCTAATTTGTTAATTGTAAAATCATTTTCTTCAATAAGAGTTGGAATATTTTCTGTTGAAGCTATCATAAACTTAACATCAAATGGTAATTTTTCAGTAAAATCAATTAGAAATTAATATGTGAGGTGTGTTTTAAAGCACTTATTTTTTAAATTAATGGAAATTTTTTTAAGTAAATGGTAATTATACAATAATAAGCAGAAAATTTATTTGGATGTTAACTGTTTGCGTTGTAGTTTTATAGCATTAAATAAAATAAATCAACCCAAAAATTTTTTTGAACCATGAAGACGGTATCAATAATGGAGAGTAGTACGACTGAAACAATTACTAATTTCGCTAGAAAAAATTACAACACGTATGTAAAGCATTATGAATCTAGAAATTTAAAGCCAATGCCAATAGAAGAGTTTATGAAGAATTACAATAATTAAATTCTAATTTACTGTTTCTAAAATTATTTTTAAATTAATACGTTTTTAACACGTCCAACTACACATGTTTCTAATTGTACTTTTATTCCGTGAGGATGATTAGGAGAATTAGTAAGTAATTTTTTTACGATACCTTCAGTTAATTCACCACTTCTTTGATGGTTCTTTTGTACAATTTCTACCGTATTACCAATTTGGATATTTTTTCTAATTCTGCCATCTTTCTTATTGTTTTCCATTGTTTATAATTCTTAAATTTTAGACAACAAATTTAATAAAAAGAAATGTTGTAAAATAAAAGCCCAAGCTATTAACTTGAGGCTTTTTATATAAATGAAATTACTATCTTATTTAACAATTAATTTTTTAGTTATATTCAATCCTTTAGTTGAAGTAATATTGATAAAATACAAACCACTTTTTAAGTATGAAACATCTATATTTTGTTCAATATATTCTTTTTTAAGATTATTTAATTCTATGGATTTAATTAATCTTCCTTGAAGAGTTACAATTGTTATTTGAACATCAACAATATCATCTTCAACATCAATTTCAGTACGTAATAATGTATTACTTACTGCTGGATTTGGATAAAACTCTAATGCTTCAATTTCTGGTAAATCATTTTCGAAAGAGTTTATTTGTTTAGAAAATAAAGTTTTAAAACTGCTTTTAGCTGCGAAACCAGCATTTGCAGTTACAGTAACATTATCAATATAAATATTATCTGCGTTTGAACTCGCATCATTTTGAAATCTGAATTGTGCATTTGTTGGAAAATTATAAGAAACAGCTGAAATAACTACAGTTGCTTCAGTAAAAACATTATTACTAAAATCAGCTCCACTCACAAAAGCTTGTATTGTTTGCCAAGTTGAACCATCAAAATATTGTAGCCAAAAATCTTCGTTGGTTTCCATGCTATTACTATAGAAATTAAATTTAACTTCTAAATCATTAAATGTAGAAACATCATAAGCACTTGAAGTCATTGCAGATTGAATCCCTGAGTTATCTCTAATCCTTATTGAATAATTTCCATCAAATGATCTAGTACTCTTAATTCTATAACAATCTGAACCACCATCAGCCCAGCCATCCCAACCAGCTTCAAATGAATGAGAAAATAAAATTTCTGGTGTTCCACCATTACTTAAAGTAGTTACATTTAAAGCGTTACTTGGAACAGAAACATTAGTAGCAGTGTCACTAGCAGTCACGGTAAAAGCATACGTTGTAGCTGTAATTAAACCTGTTACATTGTATGAAGTTGTAGCTGTAGAAGTTAAAAACACACCATCTTTATAAACATCGTAAGAA
>SDWL01000380.1 GCA_004195315.1 Lutibacter sp. | reverse complement strand
AGATGTGTATAAGAGACAGACCTAAAGCTAATTCCAAAACAAAACAAGGATAATGAAAATTACCGATGGAATTATGTAGAAGATAAAGAATATCCTTGTAATGAAACAAAAGCACAATTTATTACTCGATTAAAAAAAGTAAAAGATTTAGATGTTCATTCTTTTTTAACTGCTGATATGGAATACAAGCTATGGCATATTGTGTATTCGGTAACTGATAAAAATGAGTTTGAAAGAGCTATTGAAAATTTTGCATTCAAAAATAATTTAGAGCAAGAATCTTTTGAAAATAATTTTAAAAAATTTCCTCCTTATAAATCAGATTATGGAGCATATTCTGAAAAAGCAATAAAAAAATTGTTGCCATTAATGCGTAAAGGTAACTATTGGGAAGAAACAGCAATTACTAATGAAGTTAATAGTAGAGCTGAGGAAATAATGAAACGAGTAAATGCGTTGAATCTGAAAGAAAATAATACTTTAAAAGATTTAAACGAAATTTTAGTAAATGTTGTTGATGATGATATACCAAGACAATTAGTAAAAAGTTTTATTGAATATAAAAATCAAAACCCTTTACAGGGTTTAAATACCTACCAAGCTTGTTATTTGGTTTACAATAGACATTCTGAAGCTGGAAATATTCAAAACTGGAAAAGCCCAAATGATATTGATAACTATTTACTAGAATTTAAACAACATAGTTTACGAAACCCAATTGTAGAACAGGTAGTTACAGAAACATTACGAACTGTAAGAGATATTTGGAGATATTACGGCAAAGGAGATGAACGTTATTTTGATGAAATTCACATAGAGTTAGGGCGAGAAATGAAAAGTCCAGCAGATAAACGTAAAAAAATGACTGCTCAAATTTCTGAAAACGAAAACACAAATCAACGAATAAAAGCAATTTTACAAGAGCTTAAAGATGATGGTATTTCTAATATTAAACCCTATTCTCCTAGTCAACAAGAAATTTTAAAAATTTACGAACAAGGTGTTTATCAAAACCCTGAAGTAGAATTTAATACTATAAATGAAGATGAAGTTATTAAAATTAGAAAAAATAATTCTCCCACAAAATCGGATATTAATAAATATAAACTGTGGTTAGCTCAAGGATATGTTTCACCTTATACAGGGCAAATAATACCGTTAACTAAATTGTTTACACTTGAGTACGAGATAGAACATATAATACCTCAATCTCGTTATTTTGATAACTCAATGAGTAATAAAATAATCTGTGAAAGTGCTATTAATCCAAATCCGTATAAGGATAATCAAACCGGTTTTGAGTTTATAAAAAATCAGGGAGGCTCTATCGTGCCAGAATTATCGACCAAGAATAAAACAGTTAAGCTATACACCTTAGAACAATATGAAAACCATTGTAATAAATATTTTAAAAAGAGCAGAACAAAACTTAAAAATTTACTAAGTGAAGACATTCCAGATGGGTTTATTAATAGACAATTAAATGATAGCCGTTACATTAGTACACTTGTAAAAGGGTTATTGAGTAATTTGGTGAGAGAAGATAATGAAAAGGAAGCAACTTCTAAACACATTGTGCCTGTTACAGGTGCTATTACCTCTAAACTTAAACAAGATTGGGGTTTAAATGACAAATGGAACGAACTAATTGCTCCAAGGTTTAAAAGATTGAATGAGCTAACAAAATCTAATGATTTTGGATATTGGGATGATAAAATAAATGCTTTTAGAACACAAGTACCTGATGATATTTCGAAAGGGTTTAATAAAAAGCGTATAGATCACAGACATCATGCGCTAGATGCATTAGTAATTGCTTGTTGTACTAAAAAACACACTAATTATTTAGGAGCATTAAATACTGAAAATAAAAATTATGGTTTACGTGATGCTTTACTGAAAAAAAGTAAAGAAGGGCATTACACCAAACATTTTTTAATGCCTTGGAATGGGTTTACTGTTCAGGCTAAAAATCAATTAGAAAAAACAATCATAAGTTTTAAGCAAAATACCAGAGTAATTAATAAAACCAATAATAAAACCATACAGTGGGTTGAAAAGGATGGGCAACTAAAAAAACAGTTGGTTCAGCAAATAAAAGGCGATAATTGGGCAATAAGAAAACCCATGCATAAAGAAACTGTTTCAGGTAAAGTTTTATTATTGCGAGAAAGAAAAACTGAAATAACTTTTAATAAAGCTATTGAAGACTGGAAATTATTGGTGGATAAAACAATTAAAAATAAAATTAAAAATGTTTTTGAATTGTTTGATAA
>SDWL01000379.1 GCA_004195315.1 Lutibacter sp. | reverse complement strand
AGATGTGTATAAGAGACAGCTTTACGTATGGTAAAACCACACTTTTAAAACAATTTGCACACATTTGTTTAATGCTTACTTTTGTAAAAACTATAAATAACTAAGTTCATGATTCAATTTACCTTACTTTTTGCTAGTATTTTAGGCGGCTTGGCAGTTGTTTTTGGTGCTTTTGGAGCACATGCTCTAAAAAACATATTGAATGAAGAACAATTAAAAAGTTTTGAAACTGGTGTTAAATATCAAATGTATCAAGCCATTGTATTATTACTAATCGGATTTAACTTCAAATTAGAAGCTGCTTCAGAAAAATATATGGTGTACAGTTTTATAACTGGAATTATCTTGTTTTCATTTAGTATTTACGGTTTGGTAATTTCATCTACAAAAAACAAAAAACTATTATTTTTAGGTCCAAATGGAACTGGGATTTCGAGAGTATACCAAGCTATTATTTCAAATATATGTTCCCCTGAAAAATTCTTATTTGTAACGCTCGTAATTGCCTTATAACATTTAAAGCCTTTTATATCCTTAGTCTCTTGTTTAAGAACCCACTTTATTTTTGAAGGTTGTGTCCTTATTAAAAACTCTTCTCCTTCTAATTTTCTTAATTGTATATCCTTATGCAAATCGCAATAATAGCTTCCATTACTTATTAATTTATTTGCAATTGCGTCGTCCTTTAAGTTCTGATCATTATCCATCTCATTACCTACTGCAAAAATTGATGTATTGTTAAAAAATTCCAATTTAAATTTAATATTAGCAGTATATTCATTTATTCCTTTGAAGAAATCATCAAAATGTTGTTCTGTTTTATTACCTTTTAATGCTTTATTTTCATTCGGCTTGTATGTATAGTGAACTGAACCATAAACATCCTTGTTCTGTGAAATACAAATTCCAATAGTAAAAAATATGATTATAAGTACTACTAGCTTCTTCATTTTTTAATTATAAATTGATTCTAATTTCTCAATAATGTCATTTCTTTCAATTTATTATTAAATTCTACGGAAGAAATAATTTTTCCCTTAGGATTATTTATTACAATTTTTTCTTTAGGACTTAATTCTATCTTAATCACTTTAAAAAAAGTTTTTCCATCAATACTTAACTCAAGTGTTAAACCTGGTAAACCCCTAAAGTTTTGCACTCCAAAAGGTACAGATATCTGAGGGGTATACCATGCCGTTATGGATCTATACATTATTCCATTTCTCCCTTCAACTTTTTGTAAGGTTGTTGCTTTATAGCAGTTATATAGACCTATTTCTTTAGTTTCTAAAGTCAATTTCCAAACTTCTGGTTCTAAATCAATTAAAAGTTCATCAAAACCTGAATTTTGACTTAACATTTTTTTAGTTTTTAAATTATGATAGTAGATAGTTCTAGCTCCAGAAAATATAGTTGTCAAATTTGATTTTTTTTCTCCTTCATTTTCCATATTATGTTCAGAATCAGAATAGAATAAAGATTCATCTTTATTAAAAAGTAAAAAAAATTGTACATCTTTAGCATTCAACGCGTCACTTAACAATTCTTTTTTTATGTTTTCTTGCAACTTGGTATCTTTATGTATTTTTTCGATAAGTTTGCTATTATCTAGAGATGCTAGATATGTAATTTTACCTTCTATTCCTTGAGAAAAGGATAGTTTAAACACAAATAAGGCTAATACAATTACTATTATTTTAAATCTCATATTTATTTATTTATAAAGAAACCTGCAAAGATAAAATCTTCACAGGTCATTCGCTTATGTCATATAACAATTTTCTTTAACCAAACAGTTTATAAATGCATCATATTCTTGTGCATAACTTAAACGGTAATAATCACCTTTGGCTGTTGCTATGGCATCACAATACCACATAGACTCCATGCAACTATCATATTCATTTACGCTAGCTTCAGCTTTTGAAACATTAAAAAAAATTGTTAATATAATTAAAGAGACTCCCAATAATCCTATTATTTTTTTCATTTTAATAAAATTTAAATTAGTTAATTGCGCATATTGCGCTTTATTATTTTGTAAAAACTGTGAGGTGTATTACTTTTGCAACACTTTCCTCTGTTTGTATGTATTAGCTGTGTCATAGTTAGTGGTTTTAGGTTAAACATTTTATTAGCGTATTGTGTTCTTAAAATTTTTACCAACAGAGGATTTTTTACTTCAACTCTAAAAAGTAAGCAAATTTCTATTTATAAGAATGAGATTCCTGCCTTCGCAGAAATGACAATCTCTAATAG
>SDWL01000378.1 GCA_004195315.1 Lutibacter sp. | reverse complement strand
AGATGTGTATAAGAGAGAATAAAAATACAGTTTTAGCTTGGGCTACAGCAATTATGATTATTGTTGGATTAGCACTTATAGCATTAGGAGCATTTAGATATGATGATGTTGCAGGTTGGGGATTTGCATCAGTAGGAATTGGATTTTTTGCTATTGCATGGGTATTTAATGCTTTAAAAGGAAGAGTTTAAAACTTATTTACATTACAAATAAAAATTAACATTTATTAAAACAAACTATGGCTGACGATAAGAAAGTTATTTTTTCAATGTCTGGTGTAAGTAAAACATACCAAGACGCAAATAAACAGGTTTTAAAAAATATATATTTAAGTTTCTTTTATGGAGCTAAAATTGGAATTTTAGGTTTAAATGGTTCTGGAAAATCAACCTTACTTAAAATTATTGCTGGATTAGAAAAAAATTATCAAGGAGATGTGGTTTTTGCACCAGGTTATACTGTAGGATTTTTATCACAAGAACCTCAATTAGATGACACTAAAACTGTTTTAGATATTGTAAAAGAAGGTGTTGCTGAAACAGTAGCTATTTTAGATGAATACAACAAAATAAACGATATGTTTGGCTTGGAAGAAGTGTATTCTGATGCTGATAAAATGGATAAACTTATGGCTCAGCAGGCTGTTCTTCAAGATAAAATTGATGCGGCGAATGCTTGGGAATTAGATACCAAACTAGAAATAGCGATGGATGCTCTACGAACTCCTGAAGGTGATACACCAATTAAAAACTTATCTGGTGGTGAACGAAGAAGAGTAGCCTTGTGTAGATTGTTATTACAAGAACCAGATGTATTATTATTAGATGAGCCAACAAACCATTTAGATGCCGAGTCTGTACATTGGTTAGAGCATCATTTAAAACAATATAGTGGAACCGTAATTGCAGTAACACACGATAGATACTTTTTAGATAATGTGGCCGGTTGGATTTTAGAATTAGATAGAGGTGAAGGAATTCCTTGGAAAGGAAATTATTCATCTTGGTTAGACCAAAAATCGAAGCGTTTAGCACAAGAATCAAAAACGGCTTCTAAACGTCAAAAAACATTAGAACGAGAGTTGGAATGGGTGAGAATGGCTCCAAAAGGTCGTCATGCAAAATCAAAAGCTCGTTTAGCTAATTATGATAAGTTAATGAATCAAGATCAAAATCAGCTTGATGAAAAATTAGAAATATACATTCCAAATGGTCCTCGTTTAGGAACTAATGTAATTGAAGCTAGTGGTGTTTCAAAAGCTTACGGTGATAAGTTATTATATGAAAATTTAAATTTTAATTTACCGCAAGCTGGAATTGTTGGTATTATTGGCCCGAACGGAGCAGGTAAGACCACCATTTTTAGAATGATAATGGGTGAAGAAACTCCCGATAAAGGAGAATTTAAAGTCGGTGATACTGCTAAAATTGCATATGTAGATCAAAGTCATTCTAACATTGATCCAGAAAAGACCATTTGGCAAAATTTTGCTGATGAACAAGAATTGGTTTTAATGGGAGGTAAGCAAGTGAATTCACGTGCTTATTTAAGTAGATTTAACTTTTCAGGAAGTGAGCAGAATAAAAAAGTAAGTGCACTTTCTGGCGGTGAGAGAAACCGTTTGCATTTAGCAATGACATTGCGTGAAGAAGGAAATGTTTTACTATTAGATGAGCCAACAAACGATTTGGATGTAAATACATTACGTGCATTAGAAGAAGGGTTGGAAAACTTTGCAGGTTGTGCTGTTGTAATTAGTCACGATAGATGGTTTTTAGACAGGGTTTGTACGCATATTTTAGCGTTTGAAGGTAATTCTGAAGTGTATTTCTTTGAAGGTTCTTTCTCAGATTATGAGGAAAATAAGAAAGCTAGACTAGGAGGCGATTTAATGCCAAAACGTATTAAATATAAAAAGTTGATTAGGTAATTTAGCAGTATCTCATAAACTTACAAAGTTTATGAGATACTACTAGCCTTTTAGTTCCTTTCATTTTTTTTGTATTCTTCTTCTGTGATTTCAACTATTGTGGCAAAATCTTCCATATTTCGAGTAGCCTCATTTGCCCAACTTCCAAATGATTCGTGTTTAGCGCCTGCAACTAATTTTGTGTTACTTAAGGTTGCTGCAACTGTTGTTGATTTAGGTATATAACTGCCTTTAGAATCTAGAGCTTTGAAATATATGGATGACGCATTTTTAATTCTCCCATATTTATCTTTCATATCTTCATTTACAGTTATAAAAAAATTAAGATTTAATCTATTTGATGTAGCACGGTTGACTATCACTTTTATTG
>SDWL01000377.1 GCA_004195315.1 Lutibacter sp. | reverse complement strand
AGATGTGTATAAGAGACAGGCAAAAGAAATGACATCCTTTAAATTATACGATTTCATTCAACAATCTAAAAAACGTGGTGTAAGTAATTTAAATACTTATTTAGTTGAATTACACAAACGAACAAGTTTACCTATATCATCATATATATTAACTTTTATTGCAGTTGCACTTGCTTCGAAAAAACGAAGAGGCGGTATGGGAGTAAATCTTGCAATTGGTATATCACTTATGTTTGTATATGTGTTTTTCTTAAAGATTGCAGAAGTATTAGGTGCTGGGGCAAATACAAATTCTTTTATAATGGTATGGTCTCCAAATATTATTTTTGGAGCATTAGCAATCTATTTATACTTTAAAAATGCCAAAAACTAAATTAAACAACTATTTACATCTACATTTTTTGGTATTTATTTGGGGGTTTACAGCTATTTTAGGTGCATTAATTAGTATTGATGCTATTCCGTTGGTGTGGTATAGAATGCTTTTTGCAGTTGTATTTCTTTTAATTTATTTTTTAATTAAAAAAAAATCTCTTAATGCTTCACCTAGAGCATTGCTAAAATTTTTATTTAGCGGTATTATTATAGCTTTACATTGGATTGCTTTTTTTTCAGCTATAAAAGTTGCCAATGTTTCAATTGCTTTAGTTGCAATGAGCACCGGCGCACTATTTACATCACTTATTGAACCAATATTCTTTAAAAGAAAGTTAATTCTTTTAGAATTATTTTTTGGCCTCATCGTTATTGCTGGGTTATACCTTATTTTTAATGTTGAAAGTCAATATGCATTAGGTATAATTTATGCTTTGATAGCCTCATTTTTATCTGCACTATTTACTGTGTTAAATGGATTATATATTAGGAAACATGAAGCTGATTTAATATCATTTTACCAATTACTTTTTGGTGTTGGGTTTATAACCATTTTTGTTTTGGCAACATCCAATTTTTCAATTCAAGATTTCTCTTTAAAAAATTCAGATATTATTTATCTATTAATATTAAGTAGTATTTGTACAGCCTATGCTTTTGTAGTTTCTGTAAAAATTATGAAGTACTTAACACCATACACCGTAATGCTAACTGTAAATTTAGAACCTGTGTATGGAATTATTTTAGCTGTACTCTTTTTTGGAGATAAAGAAAAAATGAGCCCTCAATTTTATATTGGAGGACTAGTTATAGTTATAACTGTTATAATTAACGGAATTTTAAAAAATAAAAAAAGCAAATAATATAACCTTCAAATTTGAGAAGTTATTATATTTGTAGTTACATCCAAACTTAAAAATATGGAATATTTAGATTTTGAATTACCTATTAAAGAATTAGAAGAACAACTTACTAAATGCGAATTAATTGGTAAAGACAGTGATGTTGATGTTAGTGAAACTTGCAAAAACATTGAGACTAAGTTACTTAAAACTAAAAAAGATATTTATAAAAATCTGACCGCTTGGCAAAGAGTTCAGCTTTCTAGACATCCAAACAGACCATACACATTAGACCATATTAATTCACTAGCTGGCGAAACCTTTATGGAATTACATGGCGATAGAACTGTGAAAGATGACAAAGCAATGGTTGGTGGTTTAGGTAAAATTGGTGACCAATCGTTTATGTTTATTGGTCAACAAAAAGGATACAATACTAAAACTCGACAATATAGAAATTTCGGAATGTCTAATCCTGAAGGCTACAGAAAAGCATTGAGATTAATGAAAATGGCTGAAAAATTTGGTATTCCTGTTGTAACTTTATTAGATACTCCAGGTGCATATCCTGGTTTAGAAGCTGAAGAACGTGGACAAGGTGAAGCAATTGCTAGAAATATTTTAGAAATGACTCGTTTAAAAACACCTATTATAACAGTTGTAATTGGTGAAGGTGCTTCAGGTGGTGCGTTAGGTATTGGAGTTGGTGATAGAGTTTATATGATGGAAAATACTTGGTATTCTGTTATTTCACCAGAATCTTGCTCTTCAATTTTATGGAGAAGTTGGGAACATAAAGAAGAAGCAGCTGCGGCTTTAAAACTTACTGCTGAAGACATGAAAAAGCAAAAATTAATTGATGGCATAATTAAAGAACCTCTTGGTGGCGCACATTATGATCGTGAAACTGCTTTTAAAGAGGTTGAAAAAACCATCCTAAAAGCTTATAAAGAGTTAAAAGATTTATCTTCAAAAGAACTGGTAAAACAACGAATGGACAAATACGCCAATATGGGTGTTTACAAAGGATAAAATTTAAACTAAACCTCTCTATTTCGAGAGGTTTTTTTTTGTTATTTTTACTAA
>SDWL01000376.1 GCA_004195315.1 Lutibacter sp. | reverse complement strand
AGATGTGTATAAGAGACAGTAATGAAATTTTATGTTGTTAAAATCAATTTTTAACTAAGTGATGTTGTGGTTTTATTTTTAATTCACTTAAAACATTTAGGGCTTCTTCAACATAAATGTCTTTTTTTAAATTTTTATGCCAAGCAATACGTTTATCTGCTAAATCTTTATCTTTATCTAATAAAGCTTTTTCATAAAGCGGAGAAGTGTATGTTAAATGGGTTTTATAATCTCTAAGAGTTTTATATTTCAACGATTCATTTTCATGAGCTTCTAAATCTTTTTTATAAGCTTCATAATTCAAATATATAAGGGTGTCATCTTGAGTTTTTTTAAGCCATTTGGCATTTTGGTAAATTAATTTGAAATAATCATTGTTTGCAACTCTCTTTTTACTATTATCAATTACTTCATCAAAATTTTCATAATTATTCCAATGCGAATAAGATGCTTGTGGTACTTTGTCAAATTTTAATGGATTTTCTAAGTCACGTTCACCAATATTCATATATGTATATCTGTCTGGTAACATAATGTCAGAATGTACACCTTCTAGCTGTGTAGAGCCACCATTAATTCTGTAAAATTTTTGAATGGTCATTTTCAAAGCTCCAATATCTTCTTTTAAATTATGATATCTGTTAAGATCCAAAACACTTTGTACAGTTCCTTTACCATAAGTTTGTTTTCCCCCAATAATTACAGCCCTACCATAATCTTGCATTGCTGCGGCAAAAATTTCAGAAGCTGAAGCAGATAATTCATTTACCAAAATAACAAGTGGTTTATCCCATTGAATTTTAGGGTCAGTATCTTTTTTTACATCTGCATCTTTATCCCTATATTTTACTTGCACAATTGGGCCTTTCTCAATAAATAAGCCCGAAATTTCAATAGCAGTTTTTAAAGAACCACCACCATTATTTCTTAAATCGATTACTAAACCTTCAACATTTTCATTTTTAAGGCGTTCAATTTCTTTGATCATATCTGTTGAAGAGGTTCTATAGTTTTTCTCATCAAAATCAATATAGAATTTAGGAAGGTTTATAACAGCAAAAGTTCTATCATCTTTTTTTACCACACTTGATTTTATGAACGTTTCTTCTAATTCAACAACATCTCTTATAATTGAAATTACTTTAGTTGTACCATCAATTTTTTTAAGTGTTAGTCTTACTTCTGTTCCTTTTTTACCTTTAATATACTCTATTGCATCATCTAAACGCATACCAACTATATTAACAGGTTCCCCATCACCTTGCGCTACTTTTGTAATAAAATCTCCAACTTCTAATTCACCTTGTTTCCATGCTGGTCCACCAGAAATTAATTCACTTACTCTGGTATAATCATTTTTCTTTTGAAGTCTGGCACCAATACCTTCTAATTTACCAGCCATAGAAATATCAAAACGCTTTTTTACCTTAGGATCAAAATAGGTTGTGTGAGGGTCGAATTCTTCAGAAATACTATTTATATATGTTGAAAACCAATCTGAATAAGTAAGTTCTTCTATACGTTCATAAGATTCATTCATACTAATCAAAGTAGCTTCACGAGCATCTTTTTCAAGTTCGTTAAACGATATTGTTTGGTAAGTATCATCTTCTTTTTTCTTATCTTCTTCAGTAAATATTTTATCACTTAATCGAGAAAGTGTTGTGAATTTTAGTTGTTTATGCCAGGTATTGATAATTCCAGAAGCATTTAATGCATAGTTTGATTTTTCATAATCAACATCATAAATCTCATCTTTGTTAAAATCAAATGGTTTTGTTAAAATTTGTTTGTAATATGGTTTAGATTCTTCAATTCGTTGTGTTAATCTTTCATAAACTAAAAAGAAGAAAGATAAGTCTTCATTATTAATTTGATCATCAATCAGTTTCTTATAGTTAGAAAATTCATCAATATCAGACTGTAAGAAATAGCGTTTTGATGGATCTAATCTCTCTAAAAAGTTATTAAAAACTTTTTCAGAAAAAGCATCATCAATTTCTTGTGGCTGATAGTGACCTTGTGTTAAAACATATTTTAAAATGGTTATTAAAACTTTGTCTTTAGGTTCAGGGTCTGTTTTTGCATTTGTTTGTGAGCTTATAAATAAAATTACCACAAAAAATACGGGTAATACTAGTTTAAATTTTCTTGTCATCATCTGTCTTATCAATATTAATAGTTATGTAGTTTTTAATCTACTAAAATAGTGCCATTATTTTAGCTTGGTGTCTAATTTAACCTTTTTTTATCTGTCTCTTATACACATCT
>SDWL01000375.1 GCA_004195315.1 Lutibacter sp. | reverse complement strand
AAGTCTGAACATGAAAAAGTAATTATTGCTCGTGATCAGAAAATGGCGGAAACAGAAAAACGTGTTCGAGATAAAGAATCACAAGTATCTCAAGAATTGGATAAAAGCAAAAAAATAAATCTAGAGATTATTTCCAAAATTGAAAGTTACGATAAAAAGATTGAATACCTAGAACGTAAGACTGACGAAGTAGATAAATTACACCGTAAGCAAGTTGAAAATCTTGAGGTTATTTCAGGGCTTTCTGCTGATGATGCAAAAAAAGAATTAGTAGCTTCATTAAAAGATGAAGCTAAATCTGATGCAATGGCATTTATTCAAGATTCTATTGAAGAAGCCAAATTAACAGCCCAGCAAGAAGCTCGTAAGGTGATTTTAAATACCATTCAACGAGTTGGTGTTGAGCAAACTGTAGAAAATTGTGTTTCAGTATTCAATATTGAATCTGATGATGTGAAAGGAAGAATTATAGGTAGAGAAGGGCGTAATATTCGTGCATTAGAAGCTGAAACAGGTGTTGAAATTATTGTTGATGATACTCCTGAAGCAATTATTTTATCTTGTTTTGATCCTATTAGAAGAGAAATTGCACGCTTATCATTACATAAATTAGTTACGGATGGTCGTATTCATCCTGCACGTATTGAAGAAGTTGTAAAAAAGACGGAGAAACAATTACAACAAGAAATTATTGAAATAGGGAAACGTACTGTAATTGAATTAGGTATTCACGGTTTACACCCCGAGTTAATAAAAACTATTGGTAGAATGAAATACCGTTCGTCTTATGGTCAAAACTTATTGCAACATTCACGTGAAGTAGCAAACCTTTGTGGTATTATGGCTGCAGAATTAGGACTGAATGCGAAATTGGCGAAGAGAGCAGGACTGTTGCATGATATAGGTAAAGTGCCAGAAACTGAAAGTGATTTACCACATGCGCTTTTAGGTATGGAATGGGCGCAAAAATACAATGAAAGCCCTGAAATTTGTAATGCCATTGGAGCTCACCATGATGAAATTGAAATGACCACATTAATAGCGCCAATTGTGCAAGTTTGTGATGCTATTTCTGGAGCAAGACCAGGTGCTCGTCGCCAGGTTTTAGATTCTTACATTCAACGTTTAAAAGATTTAGAAGATATTGCATTTGGATTTACAGGTGTGCAGAAAGCATATGCTATACAAGCAGGAAGAGAATTACGTGTGATTGTTGAAAGCGAAAAAGTAACGGATGCAAAAGCTGGGGAATTATCTTTTAGTATTTCACAAAAAATTCAAAATGATATGACCTATCCAGGTCAGGTTCGTGTAACAGTAATTAGAGAAACAAGAGTTGTAAATATTGCTAAATAAGCAGTTTTATTACATAAGAAATACTTCAAAAAAATCTCGCTAATGCGAGATTTTTTTATTTCCGAGGGTGAAAAGTATTCACAACTTCTTTTAAAAAGCTTTTATCTAAATGCATATAAATTTCAGTAGTTGTAATGCTTTCGTGGCCTAACATTTGCTGAATAGCTCGTAAATCTGCTCCACGCTCTAATAAATGTGTAGCAAAAGAATGCCTAAATGTATGCGGACTTATTTTCTTTTTTATGCCCACTTTAATTGCCAAATTTTTAATAATTGTAAAAATCATAACGCGGCTTAAGTTTTTACCACGCCTATTTAGAAATACAGTGTCTTCAAAGTTTTTTTGAATATTAATATGTGATCTAATTGCAGAAACATATAACTCAATATATTTTTGAGTTTGTGAATTAATTGGTACAAAACGTTGTTTATTTCCTTTGCCAATAACACGAATAAAACCTTCGTCAAAAAATAAATCGGAAAGCTGTAAACTAGTAAGTTCTGATACTCGTAAGCCACAACTGTATAAAGTTTCTAAAATGGTTCTATTTCGCTCACCTTGTGGTTCGCTTAAATCTATTGAAGTAATTAATAAATCTATTTCTTCTAAAGACAATGTATCGGGTAATTTTCTTCCTGTTTTTGGTGCTTCAATTAAATCTGTTGGATTTTCTTTTCTGTAGTCTTCAAAAATTAAATAATCAAAAAAATTACGAAGACCAGAAATTAAGCGCGCTTGGGAACGTGAATTTAATTGTTTTGAAATAGTGTAAATAAACTCTTGAATTGTTTCTTCTGTAATAGTAATAGGAGAAACCGTAATTTCATTGTCTTCTAAATATAAAATGAGTTTTTTTACATCACGTGAATAACTCTCTATAGAGTTTTTGGCTAACCCCTTTTCTATTTTTAAGTAGAATTGATAATCTTTTAAAGCGATATTCCATCTGTCTCTTATACACATCT
>SDWL01000374.1 GCA_004195315.1 Lutibacter sp. | reverse complement strand
TCCAGCCGACAAAGATATAACTGTCCTTTGACAGGGTGCCGGTGTTACCCAATACGCTGACGCTGGTATCGTAGTCGTAGCCACTGCCATCTACCGGCACGTCGCCGCCCGAATGGCCGTTACCGCCATAGGTCACCTGGTAGCTGTTAATGGTAAACGAGAAGCTCAGCGTACAATCGGCCGCAATTGCATCGGTGGTGTAGGTGGTGCCGCTCCATGACCCGGCGGCGCAGGTGCCGCCCACAGCCGCATCCGCGGTATAGCCCGAGTCCGGCGTCACCGTGAATGAAGCGCTTGTGCCGGACATGATGACCTGCTGTGTGCTGCCTGTCAGGGCTCCGTGCGCCCCAACTGATGGCGCTACGGTATGGCTAAACAGGTTTAAACCGGCGGCAATGCTCGTCTGACCCTGATCGTTTGATCCCCAAGCCACCAGCGTACCGTCGCTCTTCAACGCGACATTGTGTTGATAGCCTGCGACGATGGCGGTCACGCCCGTCAGGCCGGTGGGAATCGTCGTCTGACCCAGGATGTTATACCCCCAGGCCGCCACCGTACCGTCGCTTTTCAACGCGACCGTGTGATTATGGCCTGCGGCGATGGCAGTCACGCCCGTCAGGTCGGCGGGAAGGGTCGTCTGACCATAGTTGTTATACCCCCAGGCCACCAGCGTACCGTCGCGTGTCAACGCGACGGTGTGATTAGAGCCTGCGGCGATGGCGGTCACGCCCGTCAGGTCGGCGGGAATCGTCGTCTGACCAGAGCCGTTAGACCCCCAGGCCACAAGCGTGCCGTCGCTCTTCAACGCGACTGTGTGATTTTCGCCTGCGGCGATGGCGGTCACGCCCGTCAGGCTGGCGGGTATCGTCGTTTGACCCAGGCTGTTACCTCCCCAGGCCACCAGCGTGCCGTCGCTCTTCAGCGCAACTGTATGATTCCGGCCTGCGGCGATAGCGGTGACACCCGTCAGGTCGGCGGGGATGTTCGTCTGACCATAGCCGTTATCCCCCCGTGCCTCCAGCGTGCCGTCGCTCTTCAGCGCGACTGTGTGATAAAAGCCTGCGGCGATGGCGGTGACACCCGTCAGGTCGGAAGGAAGGATCGTCTGACCCTGGCTGTTAGATCCCCAGCCCACCAGCGAGCCGTCGCTCTTCAACGCGACGGTGTGATAAAAGCCTGCGGCGATGGCGAGGGGGGTGAAGTATGGTGAGGCTGTGGCACTGAAGCTGACCGTACAGCTCTCCGTTAACGCCCCTGTGGTGTAAAGATTGCCCACCCATGTTCCTGAGGTGCATGTCCCGCCTACGGCACTGTCTGTCGCATAATTACCCTTAGGGGTGACGCTGAAAGAGCGGGTTGATCCCCACCGCATCGTTTGCAGCCCGTCGGAGGTAACGCTGACATTTGACCCGCTGGGCGTCACAGTAGGACCAAGCAGGTTGAAATCGGTGGGGATGGTCGTCTGACCCAGGCCGTTATATCCCCAGGCCACCAGCGTACTGTCGCTCTTCAGCGCGACTGTGTAGCTTGCACCTGCGGCGATGGCGGTCACGCCCGCTAGGCCGGCGGGAATAATCGTCTGACCCTGAGCGTTAGACCCCCAGGCCACCAGCGTACCGTCGCTCTTCAACGTAGCTGTGTGATACCGGCCTGCGGCGATGGCGGTGACGCCCGTCAGGCCGGAGGGAATCGTTGTCTGACCCTGGTCGTTATTCCCCCAGGCCTCCACCGTACCGTCGCTCTTCAACGCAACTGAGTGATACCAGCCTGCGGCGATGGCGGTGACACCCGTCAGACCGGAGGGAATCGTTGTCTGACCCTGGTCGCTACGGCCCCAGGCCACCAGCGTGCCGTCACCCTTCAACGCGATTGTGTGATAATAGCCTGCGGCGATGGCAGTCACGCCCGCCAGGCCGGCGGGAATAATCGTCTGGCCATAGTCGTTACGGCCCCAGGCCACCAGCGTGCCGTCGCTCTTCAACGCGACGGTGTGATAACCGCCTGCGGCGATGGCGGTCACGCCCGTCAGGCCGGCGGGTATCGTCGTCTGACCATTGCTGTTATCCCCCCAGGCCACCAGCGTGCCGTCGCTCTTCAACGCGACATTGTGTTGATAGCCTGCGGCGATGGCGGTCACGCCCGTCAGGCCGGTGGGAATCGTCGTCTGACCCAGGATGTTATACCCCCAGGCCGCCAGCGTGCCGTCGCTCTTCAACGCGACGGTGTGATAAGCGCCTGCGGCGATGGTGGGGGGTGTTTCAGCGTGCGCCCAGGAAGAGTGAAGCAGAGTGATGCATAAGGCTAAACAGGCAACGAGGGCATTGACCCCCTGCTTTTTTGAAGAACCACGTTGAGTTGCTG
>SDWL01000373.1 GCA_004195315.1 Lutibacter sp. | reverse complement strand
AGATGTGTATAAGAGACAGCAGTAATTCTAGCTTTTTTACCTGTTAAGCCTCTAAAGTAGAAAATACGAGCTCTACGAACTTTACCATGTTTGTTAACCTCAATTTTTTGAATTGCAGGTAAATTTACTGGGAAAATACGCTCTACACCAACTGTTCCAGATATTTTTCTAATTGTGAAAGTTTCAGAAGCACCGTTTCCTCTTCTTTGAATTACAGTACCTCTAAAATGCTGTGTACGTGTTTTTTCACCTTCTCTAATTTCATAGTAAACAGTAATAGTATCTCCTGCTTGAAATTGAGGTAATTCCTTTTTAGCTACAAATTCGTTTTGTATAAACTTTACTAAATCTTCCATTTTTTAATTTTAATGGGTTTTTACAATAATCAACATTCACGATTTTCGTCAGAGGTTAATTTTGAGAATGCAAATTTAGTAAAAAATATTAATCTTCCAACAGGTCGGGTCTAATTTTTTTTGTTCTCTCAAAGGCTTGTTCATTACGCCATTCTTCAATTTTTGGAAAATTGCCTGATAGCAGTACTTTTGGGACTTTAAGATCATTGTATTCAGAAGGTCTGGTGTAAACTGGAGGTGAAAGTAAATCATCTTGAAATGAGTCTGTTAAAGCTGAAGTTTCATCACCTAAAACACCTGGAATTAAACGTATAATAGTATCGCATAAAACAGCAGCGCCTAATTCTCCACCACTTAAAACATAATCGCCTATAGAGATTTCTTTAGTGATTAATAACTCTCTAACTCGTTGATCTACACCTTTGTAATGACCACAAAGAATGATCATGTTTTCGTTTAAAGATAACGTATTTGCGGTTTGTTGATTTAATGTTGGTGCATCAGGAGTCATGTAAATTATTTCATCATATGTTCTTTCACCTTTTAATTTTGAAATGCATTTGTCTATAGGTTCAATCATTAAAACCATTCCTGCACCACCACCAAATTGATAATCGTCAATTTTTCCATATTCATTTAAAGCATATTCTCTTAAATCATGAAAATAAACTTCTACTAAATTTTTATCTATTGCACGTTTAATTATTGAAAATTCAAACGGACTTTTAATTAATTCTGGTGAAACAGTTATGATGTCAATTCGCATTTGGCAAAGTTAATTATTTTAAATCGAAAATGATTATGGAATTTGTTGTTGTAGTTCTTTTTTTAATGTCATTCTTTTAATTGAAAATGTTTTGGTATTTTCATCTATATAATCCAATGTTAAAATGGCTTTTTTTGCTAATTTTTGTGAATTAATATTGGTTTCTTTTTCAATGTGATATATTTTTTTAGAAAGTTCAGAAAGTAAATTAGCGAAAAGTTCTATGTTTAAATTATCTATTTTTTTTATTTCTGATAGGAATTCAGAAGAAGACATATTAGATACTGTATCAAGAGTTAAACCAATTTGCCCTATTAGGTTATTGTTAATTTGTTGAATTCTTTCTTCAAAATTATTGAAGTTAAGCCCTTCAATTAAACCCATTATTTTTTTTATTAATGCTGTTAATTTTTCTATTTCACGCATTAAATAATCTCTTTCTTCCATTTTTTAGTTGCTTAATTTGTAAAAAGGAAGTTCAATGGTAGGTTCAAACCCTAATCTTTGTGCAAGTAAAAGCGAACCAATATTTTCTTTACGGCAAGCCCAAACAGGCTCTATTTCATTCTCAATACAATAATCTATAATTTTTGAACAAATATGTTTTGCGAATCCCATACCTTGAAATTCTTCAACTGTTTCAATTCCAATTTCTATTTTATTTTCACCAATACAAGCTGAATATGCTGTTGAAGCTAATTTATTATTAAAGTATAAGCTAAATCCAATTCCTTTTTCAATAAAATCATGGGCGTTATCCCAAAATAATGAGGGAATTACATTTCCTTTCATGTTTTCAAAAACTTGTTTGTTAGTTTTAATAATATTTAAACCCGCTAAATGATTGGTTTGTTTAAACATTGAATACTTATTCGGATTAAACTTGAAATTAACTCTCGTGTTTATTTCAATAAAACCTTTCTTTTTTTGATCAACATTTTCATTTGATTTAGCAATGGAGTTTTTAAATAATTTATTTAAAGTCATACTCCAATTTAGGGGATATGCTTGCATCCATACATGTGAATTTCTTATATTTAAAGTGTTTAAAGCGTGACTTTTTAGTTTTGTATTAAAATCTTTATTGTTGTTTGGTCCAAAAAGGAGTGACATCCCATATGGATGAATTACATATATTGTTTTAGGGTCATCCTTACTGTCAACATAAATTTCACCATCAACATGCTTGTTGATTACAGAAAGGGCAAATAA
>SDWL01000372.1 GCA_004195315.1 Lutibacter sp. | reverse complement strand
TCATATAATTGGTTAAAGCAATTTTTAAAGGTTGATTGGGAGGCTGAAAAAACAGGAGAGTTGTTAACTGATTTAGGACTTGAAGTTGAAGGAATTGAAATCGTAGAATCTATTAAAGGAAGCCTAGAAGGTGTAGTAATAGGTAAAGTATTAACTTGTATTCAACATCCAAATGCTGATAGATTAAAAGTTACTACAGTAGATTTAGGAAATGGTTCTCCAGTACAAATTGTTTGTGGGGCTCCTAATGTTGCAGCAGGACAAACTGTTGTTGTTGTTACAATTGGTTCAACTTTATATGATGATAAAGGTGAAGGGTTTAAAATTAAAAAAGGAAAAATTAGAGGAGAAGAAAGTTATGGAATGATTTGTGCCGAAGATGAATTAGGACTAGGTAAAAGTCATGAAGGAATTATGGTTTTAGATGATTCATTAATCCCGGGAACCCCAGCAGCTAAAGTTTTTAATATTGAAACAGATCAAGTCTTTGAAATAGGTTTAACTCCCAATAGAGCTGATGCAATGAGCCATTATGGGGTTGCACGTGATCTAAAAGCTGGACTTATGCAGAATGATGTTAAATTGGAGTTAATTTCACCTTCTGTTAGCGATTTTCAAGTTGATGATAGAACCTTAAAGTTTGATGTTGTTGTTGAAGATAATGAAAAAGCACCCCGTTATGTTGGACTAACCATTTCAGAAATTACAGTTAAAGAATCTCCTAATTGGCTAAAAAACAGATTAAAATCCATTGGTTTAACACCTATAAATAATATTGTAGATGCTACAAATTATGTGCTACATGAATTAGGCCAACCTTTACACGCCTTTGATGCTGCAAAATTTAGAGCTCAAAAAGTAATTGTTAAAACGTTGCCTACAGGAACAAAGTTTACAACACTTGATGGTGTTGAACGTGAGCTTCACGAAGAAGATTTAATGATTTGTAATGGAAGTGAAGAACCTATGTGCATAGCGGGTGTTTATGGAGGTTTAAACTCTGGAGTATCAGAAAATACAACATCCATTTTCTTAGAAAGTGCTTATTTTAATCCAGTTTCTATTCGAAAAACAGCCAAAAGACACGCTTTAAATACAGATGCTTCGTTTAGATTTGAAAGAGGAATTAATCCAAACATTACTCAATACGCTATTAAAAGAGCCGCAAATTTAATTTTAGAAGTTGCCGGAGGAAAGGTTTCTTCAGAAATTGTTGATTTATATCAAACAAAAATAGAAGATTTTCAAGTTTTTCTTTCTTATGAAAAAATGGATAGAATAATTGGCGCTAAAATCCCAAGAGAAACCATAAAAAATATATTAGCATCTTTAGATATTAAGTTTAATAGTGTTACCGATGGAGGTTTAGGGTTAACCATTCCTTCGTATAGAGTTGATGTTACAAGAGAAGCTGATGTAATTGAAGAAATTTTACGTGTGTATGGTTATAACAATGTAGAGTTTTCTCATAAGCTAAATACATCCATTTCTTTCTCTGAATTTGATGATGTGAAGATTGAAAACGTATCAGCAAATCAATTAATTTCTCAAGGATTTAATGAAACAATGGCAAATTCTTTGACCAAAACTGATTATGTTTCATTAACAGAACTTTTGAATGAAGAACATAACGTAATCATGTTGAATCCTTTAAGTAGTGATTTAGGTGTAATGCGTCAATCATTGTTATTCAGCGGTTTAGAGTCTGTAGTTTATAATATTAATAGAAAGAATAGTGCGTTGAAATTTTTTGAATTCGGTAAAACGTATCACAAGTTTGAAAGTGGATATAGCGAGCAAAAACATTTAACTTTATTTGTAACAGGTAATAGAAATAAAGACAATTGGAGTTTAACACAAAAAACGTCAGATTTCTTTTATTTAAAGGGAATTGTTATTGCCTTATTACAGCGATTAGGCCTTAATAATTTTAAAACATCACCAACTAAAAATGATATTTTTTCTGAAGGAATTGCGTTAAGTTTAGGGAAAATGAAATTGGTTGATTTAGGCGTTGTAAAACACCCTATTTTAAAAGAATTTGGAATTAAACAAGAAGTTTTATATGCAGATTTTAACTGGGAAAACGTATTGAAAGTAGGTGGAAAATCTCATGTTAAAATTGAAGAATTGTCTAAATTTCAAGTTGTTAAAAGAGATTTCGCCTTATTATTGGATAAAGAAGTGACTTTTAGTGAAATTTATAATTTAGCATTTCAAGCTGAGAAAAACTACTTAAAAGAAGTAGATTTGTTTGATGTGTATGAAGGAGATACTTTAGAAGAAGGTAAGAAATCATATGCAATAAGCCTGTCTCTTATACACATCT
>SDWL01000371.1 GCA_004195315.1 Lutibacter sp. | reverse complement strand
ATTAAAAATAGCTTCAGAAATATTAAAAGAGATTAGAACCCGAATTCAGTTTTTATTAAATGTTGGATTGGATTATTTAACGTTAGATAGAAGCTCAAAATCATTGTCAGGCGGTGAAGCACAACGAATTAGATTAGCAACACAAATTGGTTCTCAATTAGTTGGAGTTCTTTATATTTTAGATGAACCTAGCATTGGTTTACATCAAAGAGACAACAAAAAACTTATAAATTCATTAGTTGCTTTACGAGATGTTGGTAATTCTGTTATTGTTGTTGAACATGACAAAGATATGATTGAACATGCCGATTATGTGATAGATATTGGTCCAGGTGCTGGCCGCTATGGTGGTGAAATTGTTAGCGAAGGAACTTTTGAAGAGTTGAAACAACATAAAACTTTAACTGCAGATTATCTTAATGGAACAAAAGAAATTGAAGTACCTAAAAAAAGAAGAAATGGTAACGGTCATACAATTACATTATCTGGTGCAAAAGGAAACAATTTAAAAAATTTGACTGTTGATTTTCCATTAGGAAAACTTATTTGTGTAACGGGCGTTTCAGGAAGCGGAAAATCTACTTTAATAAATGAAACACTTTACCCAATATTAAATAAACATATTTACAGAGGCGTAAAAAAACCAATGCCTTATAAAGCTATTAAAGGATTAGAGCATATTGATAAAGTAATTGCCATTAACCAATCTCCAATTGGCAGAACTCCGCGATCAAACCCAGCAACTTATACGGGTGTTTTTAGTGAAATTAGAAGTTTGTACGCAAAAACAAGTGAAGCTTCAATTAGAGGTTATAAACCTGGACGGTTTTCATTTAATGTTAAAGGTGGAAGATGTGAAACATGCCAAGGTGGCGGAGTTAGAATTATTGAAATGAATTTTTTACCCGATGTTCACGTAGAATGTGAAACGTGCCAAGGTAAACGTTTTAATAGAGAAACATTAGAAATTAGATATAAAGGAAAATCAATTTCTGATGTTTTAAATATGACCATTGATGATGCTGTTGATTTTTTTAAAAACATTCCTAAAATTTATAGAAGTTTAAAAACAATTCATGATGTAGGTTTAGGTTATATTACACTAGGTCAACAATCTACAACACTTTCAGGAGGAGAAGCACAACGTATAAAATTAGCCTCAGAGTTATCTAAAAGAGATACAGGAAATACTTTTTATATTTTAGACGAACCAACAACAGGGCTTCATTTTGAAGATATTCGTGTTTTAATGGAAGTTTTAAACAAATTAACCAATAAAGGAAATACCATACTTGTTATAGAACATAATTTAGATGTGGTAAAACTAGCAGACCACGTTATTGATATTGGCATGGAAGGTGGGAAAAATGGCGGAGAATTAATTTGTTTTGGAACACCCGAAGAAGTAAGTACACATAAAAAAAGTTACACTGCACAATTTTTAAAAAAAGAATTAAATTAGCTAATAAGTTAAAAATTACTGATATTTAGCAACTTGAAATTGATATTTAAAATACACGATGCTGAACGAAGATAGAAAAATAAGAGAAAAGTTTAAACAAAAAACTTGGAATGAAATTAAAACCAACGATTCTTGGGCTATATTTAAAATTATGGCTGAATTTGTTGAAGGCTTTGAGCGCTTAGGTAAAATTGGACCGTGTGTTAGTATTTTTGGCTCTGCAAGAACAAAGTCAGATGATAAATATTACAAATTGGCGGAAAGCATAGCTTTTGAGTTAACTCAAAATGGTTATGGAGTAGTTACAGGTGGTGGACCAGGAATTATGGAAGCTGGTAATAGAGGTGCTGCACGTGGAAAAGGAATTTCAGTTGGTTTAAATATTGCTTTGCCTTTTGAACAACATGATAATCCCTATATAGATCCAGATAAAAGTTTAGATTTCGATTACTTTTTTGTTCGTAAAGTTATGTTTGTAAAATATTCACAAGGCTTTGTTGTAATGCCTGGAGGCTTTGGAACTATGGACGAACTTTTTGAAGCAATGACCCTAATTCAGACTAAAAAAATTGGCAAGTTTCCTATTGTATTAGTTGGAAGTAAATTTTGGTCTGGCTTAATGGAATGGATTAAAAACACCTTAATTGAAGAAGGGAATATTAGTCCAAAAGATTTAGATTTAATCTCAATTGTTGATACTGAAGATGAAGTTTTAGAAGTAATAGACACCTTCTATAAAAAATACAGCTTAAGCCCTAATTTCTAATATAACTCGTTTGAAAAAGAATATATTTATCGTTTTTTTAACTTGTTTTGTAAGTTCATTCACTTATGCTCAAACTAACAATATTAATAAGCGACCATTCTTCAACCTCTTTAATCACAATTACTGAAGCCGCAACTATAATTAAACC
>SDWL01000370.1 GCA_004195315.1 Lutibacter sp. | reverse complement strand
AGATGTGTATAAGAGACAGGGTTTATGGTAAGCATTTGCCCAATATGAGTTAATTTGTTCCTTTGCCCATTCTTTACCTTTTTCTCTACTATCTTGCCATCCTTTAATAAATAATGAGGGGATTCCTTCTTTGGCAAAACTAAAATGATCTGATCTGTAATACATGCCATTTTCAGGGAAAGGCTCATCAATTATATAGCGGTTTTGTTCTTTAGCTGCTTTTTCTACATAAGTGTCTAGTTCAGATTGACCAAATCCAGTTATAGTAACATCTTTCATTTTACCCATTGGTAATAATAATTCATAATTTAGGTTAGCAATTGTTTTTTCAGGTGGTAAAATACCATTTTGAGCATAATATCTTGAACCAATCATTCCCGTTTCTTCTGCTGTAACAAAAACAAATATGATTGTTCGTTCTGGTTTATTTTCTAAATTTGAGAACGCTTTAGCTGTTTCTAACATGGCTCCTAATGCAGTACCATTATCTATTGCACCATTATAAATTGAGTCGCTGTTGTGTTTTGGGCCAATTCCAAAATGATCCCAATGTGCACTATAAACAACACATTCATTTGGGTGTTTTGAACCTTCAATTATTCCTACAACGTTTTTACTATTTTGAAATTTTAATTTTGTTTTAATGGTTAAATTAAGGTTGCAATTTAAACTTATTGCATTATAATTTGAATTTTCAGCACTTTTTATAAGTTCTTCATAGTTAAATCCAGATTTTTCAAATAAAGATTTACAAGCAATATTAGTTATCCAACCTTCAAGAGCACATTTTTGTATATTTAAATCTTTAGCTTGATATGAAATCCCAGAGCTTGATGTATTTGTTAATACTTGCCATCCATAACCTGCAGGTTTAGTTGAGTGTATTACAAGAACTCCTTTTGCTCCTTGTTTGGCAGCTTCTTCATATTTATAAGCCCATCTGCCATAATAAGTCATTGCATTACCTTTAAATAGTTCACTATTTTGTGTTGCAAAACCAGGGTCGTTTACTAAAACTAAAACAATTTTACCTTTTACATCAATATTTTTATAATCATTCCATCCATATTCAGGAGCTACAATTCCATAGCCTACAAAAATAATTTCAGTATCTTTTATTTCAATGGAGTCTTTGATATGAGGAGTTTTAGCAATATAATCTTTTGTGTTTTCAAAAGTTAATTCACCATTTTTCGTATCTATAGTGATGTTTTTATCAGGAGTGTAATTTAATTCTACTAGTGGCACATTTTGAAAATAATCACCATTATAAGCTCCTTTTATTCCCATTTCTTTTAAAGAATTAGCTAAATATTCTGTTGTTTTTTCTTCTCCAATTGTAAATGGTTTTCGACCTTGAAATTCATTAGAAGATAAAGCGATAATATGTTTTTCTAAATCATTCTCATTAATAGAGTTTTCGGCTTCTAATGCTTGATTATTATTTGTACAACTTGTTATAGTTAAAAATATAATAGAAATATGAATGTATTTTGATAAAATATTCATTTTAAAAATTTTAAGATTGATTTGTTAAGGTTAATTATTTAGATACCATTTTAGTAAGCGAACATCAATAGTCGTATTTTTTGAATTAACAATACTTTTAAATTCTTGTACATCACTATATCCATCTTTCCCTCTGTAATGAAAAGGATATACAATTTTTGGTTGAAATGCTAAAACCACACTTGCAGCTTGATTTATATCCATTGTATATGGTAAATTCATGCAAATAAAAGCGATATCAATATTTTGAAGCATTCTCATTTCTAGGATATCTTCAGTATCACCTGAAATGTAAATACGTTTATCGTCTACATTTAAAATATAACCATTTCCTCTGCCTTTTGGATGTTTTGCCTTGGTTTCTTCAGGTAAATTATACATAGCAATAGCTTTTATAAAAAAGTCCAATCTGTGAATACCTTGCCCGTTTGTTAAAACTTCAGTTTTAGCAAGATACTTATCGTTTAATTGATTTTTTACTGCTTCAGGTACAATAAAAATAGCTTTTGATGTATCTATTGAATCTAATGTTTTAAAATCTAAATGATCTCCATGGATATCAGTTATTAGGATAATATCAGGTGATTTTAATCCTTGATATAAATTGGCACCACCATAAGGATCTACATAAATGGTTTTATTATTGTAAGTTAATATAAAACTACTGTGTAAAATGGGTTGAATTTGAACTTCTCCATTTTGAGTTTTATGGATTTCAATTATTGATTTTTGTGACCAACTAAAGTTTGAAATTAGTAATACTATAAATAGTGAAATTGCTTTTAATTTCATAAATAATTGATCTGTCTCTTATACACATCT
>SDWL01000369.1 GCA_004195315.1 Lutibacter sp. | reverse complement strand
GGAAGTAACAACTTAACAATGGCTAATAAATCAGAGGTAGGCATAAATCTTTTTTAAAACAAAGTTCTATTATTTTAAACTACTCCACAACTTTTTGTGTTGAACCATAATTACTTACTTGTAATGTGTCTAATTTCAAACGCTGTTTTAACCATTTTTTTAATAATACTTGTTGATTTATTGAATTTGGAATTGAATCATACCATTTTGCATTAAAAACGTTGATAGTATCTGTAGTATTAAAATTTGTATGAATCATTTTAGCATAACTTAAATTAGACAAACCATTGTAATTAATTTTAGCTTCTTTACTAATTTGAATAAATGGAATTTGTGAATCATAAAATTTAGTCAATTCACTTTCTAATAACTTAATTCTGTCTTCTTTTTCTTTGATAGATTCATCTCTAGAAGAAATTATTTTTTGATTTTGAATATATAAATCGGATAAGTTTTTTACTTCATAACGTAAATCAGAATCATCAACTCCTTGTTGTATGATTAATTTGGTTTGTTTCAAGCCATATTCAGGAAGTTTTGAAATCCATCTATCTTCAGCTGTTTTTGATATTTTTTCACCATATACAATAAGCTTTACGCTATTACTTTTGTAATCAATATTATCAGCTACTTCATCAATAATACTAATTCCACTCGATTTAATATCATTTATAAGATGTTGAGCCGATTGTTTAAATTGATTTTCTTTAAATAGATTAAAAAACATATAAATACTTCCCGAGAATACTAAAACGGCAACAAATGAAGCTAATCTGGCTATACGTTTTCTTTTAGCGGAATTTATATATTTCACCATCGGAAATTTTAAAAACTTAACAATTACAAATGCTGCTAAGGCAATAAAAATGGTATTTATAGTGAATAAAAACATAGCACCTGCAAAATAATTCAAATTTCCTGTGGCAAGTCCAAAACCAGCAGTACATAAAGGTGGCATTAAAGCAGTAGCAATTGCTACACCAGCAATAGTATTGGTTTGTTTACTTCTTCTGCTTAAAGCAATTATTAAGGCTAATCCACCAGCAATTGCAATAAAAACATCTCTAACATCTGGTGCGGTTCTTGCTAAAAGTTCAGGTGTTTCGTCTCTAAAAAGTGGAATTAAAAAGAAAAAGAATGAAGTAGTTAAACTTAAGCCAACCATAACACCAAAGTTAATTAATGAACGTTTTAAGGTATCAATATCATTAATGCCAATAGATAAACCAACGCCTAAAATTGGGCCCATTAAAGGCGAGATAAGCATTGCTCCAATAACTACTGCTGTTGAACTAACATTTAAGCCTATTGAAGCTATTAAAATGGAAAAAATCAATACCCAAGCAGTATGCCCTTTCATTGAAATATTCTCTTTAATATCTTCAATAGTTCCTTTTTTATCGGTGTCAGATCTAATATCTAATAATTCAATTAAAAATTGTTTTATACCAGCCCAAGCATTTTTAATATCATTGGTAACTAAAGGAGTGTTGGTTGTGTTTTTTCCAGTTGAGGAGTCGTTATTTGTATTTTCCATATTCAAATTTTTTAAATGAAATCGTCACCAAATTCAGTTTTAACTGCTGCTGTAATTTGTTTTATTTCTTGTTCATCACTTTTTGGGCAAATAAGTAATACATTGTCTTTTTCAACCACAATAAAATCTTTTAAACCTTGAATTACAACACATTTACCAGATGCTGTTCTTATAATATTATTACTTGAATCTCTATAAATAACGCTTCCACCAATGGTTGCATTTTGGTTTTTATCTTTTTTTAATTTAGTGTAAAGCGAACCCCAAGTTCCAAGATCATTCCAGCCAAATTCAACTGGTAAAACAAATACATCAGATGCTTTTTCCATAATACCAAAATCTATTGAAATGTTTTGGGAAGAGGCGTAATTTTCTTCAATAAAAGTAGCTTCTAATGAAGTATTATAGCTATTTTTCCCTTCTGAAAAAAGCGCATACATTGTTGGTAAATGTGCTTCAAAGGCTTTTAAAATACTTTTTACACTCCAAATAAAAATTCCAGCATTCCAAAGATAATTTCCTTCTTCAATAAATTGAATGGCAGTTTCTAAGTTTGGTTTTTCAGTAAAGTTTGAAACTTTTTTTATGTTACTTTCGGAAGTTTTATGTTGAATATAACCATAACCTGTATTTGGTGAACTAGGTTTAATTCCAAGAGTCATTAATGCGTCATTTTCAACACAAAAATCAAATGAAGTTTGTATGTTGTTTATAAATTCTTTTTCATCATCAATAGAATGATCTGATGGAGCAATAATCATAATTCCATCAGGATTTTCATTGTAAATTTTAAAAGCACTATATCTGTCTCTTATACACATCT